>JAIPGF010000019.1 GCA_021736205.1 Candidatus Izemoplasma sp. | reverse complement strand
ATATGTGTTTGTGTTAATATATGCAACTAGTTTGCTTACAAACTTTTATTTCTTTTTTCTTTATTTTAGTTTTGTGGTATACTGTAATGTAATATGAATTGGAGGATAAAATGAAACGAGTTATTCCTTATGTTAAAGAGGTCATAAACACTACATTAATAGACGAAGATATTGCCGTTGATGCAACGTGTGGTAATGGCCATGATGCATTATTTTTATCTAAATTAGCGTCCCATGTTTATGCGTTTGATATTCAACTTGAAGCAATTCAATTAAGTAAGGAATTATTAAAATCTAACCATCAAAATAATATTACATTTATTCATGATTCTCACGCGAATATTCAATCATATGTGTCGAAACCAATTAAAGTTGCTATGTTTAATTTAGGATATTTACCCGGTAGTGACCATTCCATTATTACCAAAGGTTCAACAACCATTAAAGCAATAAAACAACTGCTTCCCCTTCTCAAAATAGGTGGCCTAATTACTTTAATTATCTATGTCGGACACGAAGGCGGATTACAAGAAAGTTCATTGATTTATGAGTTCATTCAAACTCTTAATTCAACGGAGTTTAATGTTGTTAGATACCAATATATTAATAAATCTAAGGCACCTTATGCCGTAATTATTGAAAGGATAAATGATACTAGATGAGAAAACTATTTTTACTTTTTTTAATTCCTTTTGCGTTTTTTATTAGCGCGTGTACGACCGAGGATGATTTTGATCTTTGTGAAGAATACCCAACACACATCGATTGTATTGATGAATCAACTGATGATGAACCAATTGATGAACCTGATGAGTCTGCTGATTATTTAGATATATATTATTTAAATGACACGCACGGTGCTATTTTACCTGATGGAGATAGTATGGGTTTAGCTTATATTGCAAACTTAATAACGGCTGAAAAAATAGAAAACCCCGAAAATGTTCTAATTTTATCGGGTGGCGATATGTTACAAGGATCCGCATTAAGTAATTACTTTAATGGCTTAAGCACCATTGAAATCATGAATACTATGCAATTTGATGCAATGGCTGTTGGAAATCATGAATTTGATTGGGGGCTTGACACATTACTTAAGTATCGCGATAATGATCAAGATAATGGCGAGTCACTATTTCCCTTTTTAGCAGTCAATATCTTTTATAAAGGCACAAAAGATATTCCTGATGGTATCGATCCTTATACCATTATTCAAAAAGGTGATTTAAAAGTTGGCATTATTGGGGCCATTGGTGAAAATCTTGAATACTCCATTGCAAGTAGACGTGTTGAAGACTATGAGTTTGTTGACCCAGTTCCGCTTATTACTGATTATGCTGAGTATTTAAGAACCGAAGAAAATTGTAATTTAATCATTGTTATTTCTCATGATCCAGGAGATATAAATAGTGCTTTAAGTAATAATTCTGGTAATAGTAAAGTTGATGCAATATTTAATGCACATTCACATAGCACCTATGCAAATACATACAGTGGCATCCCAACTGTGCAATCAGGTGATTATGGCAAAAATGTGGGACATATTAGGTTTTCATATGAGTCTGATATTATTGAAGCAGTTCAAGTTGAAAACTTATTTAAGTATTCAAGTTTAGCCTTTCAAGAACCACTGTCTATTGTCCAAGACATTATTGATAAATATCTCTTACAAACAAAAGATTTGTTTAATGATTTAATTATTACTGCTGGTGAAGATTTAGATAGATATGAGCTTACAAGTTGGATTTCAAAAGTGATGCGCGTTCAAACAGGTAGTGATATTGCGTTTCATAATTATGGTGGTACAAGACGTTCCATCAATAATAATACAGAGATTAATTTAAGTGTTTTATATGAAGTTTGGCCATTTGACAATACCGTTAAGACGGTCTATTTAGATGGTGCAAGCATTGAATCATTAATTGCTGATGGTGGTCTAAGCTATGACACATCGATTACCACCTTTGAAGCGGATACACTTTATAAAGTAGCCACAAATGACTATGTCTTCGATAAACCATATAATCCCTTCTTAGAGGGGCAAAACATTGAAGTAACTGGTTTGCTTCTTCGTGATCTTGCGGTTGATGAATTAACACTTCAAGCACTTATATATGATGAATTTCATTCATCCAATGATATACAAAACGTACCTATTCAAAATTCAACAAATGAATCTACAACTACTGAATAATCCATAAAAAACAGATTCTGTATAATTAAGACAAAATCTGTTTTTTTATGGGTTAAATAGCATATAAGAAAATTAAAATCATTCCAAGAAATGTTCCTATCGCATAACCTAAACTTCCTATAATTAAGCCTGGTGCAGTTAATTTATCATTTTTAATTTGTTTGGTTATAGCAGGAATAAATGCTGGTCCATAGAGCCCAGCAGTTAACGTAACTATCATACAATCGACATTAATTTTTAATAAATAACTAAAGAAGGTATGTAGTAAAAATACGCCTAATGTAATAACTGAATATAAAACTAGTATGGAACCAAATGCATCTGTCATTTCTAATAAATTAATACTTGATGCCAGAGCAAAACTAAATACTAAAATGAAATATTGTCCTGTAAAGTTTAAATGTTTTGTTTCGCGAATTTTTTTGTTAAAGGAACCTATAATTCCAAAGATTGTCACTCCAATCATCATACTAGGAACTAATATATCAATTAAACTTCCTTCTTGTTTACCAAGTAAAAACCATGCCATTAGACCAAATAATGCACTAACAACCACAAAAATAAACGATAAAGCAATCATTTTTATAAGACGATTATTTAATTTGAATTTTTGAACATATTCCGTTTCTTCTTCTAACTCTGAATCTTCAGTCATGTAAGATAAAACATGATCTTTTTTTAAGAACAAAGACAATAATGGTTTTGCCAAAATTAATAAAAAGATATAAAATACAGCACCTATCATCATATCACTTAAATTAGCTACTGCGATGATTGTTGTATCAAGCGAAAAAATCTTTCCAATGGCATTGAGATTAGGAGTTCCCCCAGTATATAACCCAATTGCCATTCCACTAAGAGTAGCACCATTTTCAATATATTGTCCATAAAAGAAAAAAGCAATTGAACTAACAACAACGGCGGAAACAACAAGTAAGCCAAATGAGAGTAAAACAACTTTTGACAATTTTTTTACTTCTTTTAGATTAGAACTAAACAATAATAATGGAATGGCTATGCTGATAGCTAAATGACTTGTTATTTGTCCAACATCTTCATCTAAAATAAACATAATGCCAAGTTTATTAATCAGAAAAATGATAAGTGCAACGATGATTCCAAGTAAATAGGCCATCCCAATTGATCCAATTAATTTCGTTAGCACGAATTCTTTGTATTTTAAAATCAATAATGGAATAATTAAGATAACCAAAAATTGTAAAATGGCTGTAATCATGTGATGTCCTTTCCATATAATCTAAATGTTTTAATAATACTTCCGCCAAATTTTTTAAATGCATTAATTGGTTTGGGATTGTTTTCCATCATAGTTCCTGCTTCAAATTCTGTAATCCCTTTTTCTATGAATTCATCATATATTTCATTAAACATATGTCCTATTAAACCAGTATTTTGATAATTATTGGTAATATATTGCATCGTACCTCTTGCTTTTGTGATATGGCGTTTTGCCAAAAACATTTTAAAAGGTCTAAAATGACCGTTTGTCTGTTTTAAAACTTGGTTGAAATCCGGTAAGACTAAACAAAATCCAACAGGTTTTCCAGACGGTTTCTCTCTAGCAATTTTAATCAAATCTTGATCGATAAATGGTTTCATCTTTTTAGCTGTTTCACGAATTAAATTAATATCTGGTGCATCTTGATAGATGATCTCATTTGTCGCATCAGCGAGTATTTCTTCTACATCTTCCAAGTCTTTATCTAGTTGTTTCCAGTTTAGTGAATCAACTTGAACTGAATGATTCCGTCTGAAAAACTTAGAGAAAGTATTTAGTTTCTTTTTAGATTCTTTATTAACTAAAGCATTAAGTAAGACGGTATCTATGGCTTTTTTAAATCCTTCTTTTTCTAATAATTCACTATAATATGGATAATTATAGGAGGTAAAAATAACTGGATCAAGATCAAAACCTTCAACTAAAATACCACGTCTTGTATCTGGATCATGCGGTGAAAAGGTTCCTTCTATATAATTAATATTATTGTCTTTCATATCGTTATACACATACTGAAATAAGCTTTGTACAACATTTAAATCATTGATTGTATCAAAAAAAGAAAAATAACAAATTTCCTTGTCTTGTTTTTTTGAATAATCGTATGTGAAAAGTAAACGTCCAACGACTTCACCCTCTTGTTTCATTAGTATTGCCTGATACCGTTTATCGTCTAATATTTCTTGTTTTAATTCTCTTAGTTGAAAAAAGAAAATTGGAAATACATAGTTAGGATCATTTTTGTATAAGTCTTTAATAAAATAAACAAACTCTTTTAATTCTGTTTTATTCGTCACTTGAGTAATCATTGTATTCCTCCTCTTTATCTATTTTATCATACTCCTATTAAAAAAAATAGGTTCCAAAGAAAAAAGCGGTTTACACCGCTTTTTATAGATATACTATACTTGATACTGTGATAGAAAATGCAAGATGAATTAAACCAACAAAAAACATATTAAGACCAAATATTTTAGATAATTCTTTTTCAATCTGTTCTTTATAATAGGTACTGTAGGAATAATTTTTTCTGCTTAGTCCCTTAACTAAAATTTTAAAGGTATATCCGATACCAAAGAAAATTTTTCTTGCTTCGGTGATAATTGACAAGCCAATGGCAAAATAGATAACACCAATGGTAAACGTCATATTTAAGATATTAAGTAGGGAATAATCACTACTATAAGCAACTTGCATAATAAATGCAATTAAAATCAAGCTCGTTAACAATGTTAAAATGAATTTTTTTATCATTTCATTTCAGCTTTATATTTTTCAATTTCAGCATCATTTGCTAAAATCCAATGACCAGGTTCAATTTCTTTTAATGTTGGTTTTTGTTTTGAGTAATCATGGTCTGTTCGTGGATTATATTCAAATCGTTTACGTGTTGCTTCGTACCTTGGATCAGGTAATGGTACGGCACTCAATAATGATTTTGTATAAGGGTGTAATGGGTTTTTGAATAAGTCATCAGAGTCTGATAACTCAACAATATTACCATAATACATTACAGCAATGCGATCACTAAAGTATTTTACAACAGACAAGTCATGTGCAATAAACATAATTGTTATACCCATTTCTTCTCTTAAATCGTTCAGTAGATTCATAACCTGTGCTTGAATAGATACATCAAGTGCACTAATAGGCTCATCAGCGATGATAAAGTCTGGCGCAACAACAATTGCACGCGCTATTCCAATACGCTGACGTTGTCCACCGGAAAACTCATGTGGATAGCGTGATGCATGTTCTGGTAATAATCCAACTGTTTTTAATACTTCATGAACACGTTCTGTAATAACGTCATCTTTTTTAAACCCGGCAATGCGTAATCCTTCAGCAACAATTTCTTTAACTGTCATACGAGGATTTAGCGATGCGATTGGATCTTGGAAGATCATTTGCATATGTAACATTAACGTATCATCAATGCGGAAATTATCTTGTTTTCGTGCTTGAATTTCGTCTTTAATTTCAATTTTACGTTTTTGTTTTTCGTCACCAGTTAGATCTTCACGATGTCTTAATTCTTTTAATTCTTTTTTCAGTCCTTGGTATCCTGCAGAAATCCGTTTACCCATAAAGTAAACTTCACCATCTGTTGGATCGTATAGTTTGATAATTGTACGTCCAGTGGTTGTTTTTCCACATCCACTTTCACCAACTAACCCAAAAACTTCACCTTTATGAATATCAAAACTAATACCATCGATAGCTTTTACGACAAGCTTATTTTTACCAAATCCAGATGAGAAGTGCATTTTTAAATCTCTAACACTAAGTAATGGAACTTTTTTAGACATTATTTGCTCACCTCTTTTTCTGAATTTTTAAGCATACGCTCAATACGATGTTTAATGATATCTGGCATTTCTACTTTTGGTGCATCTTCATGTAGAAGCCACGTTGCTGCTTTATGTGTCTCACTCACATCAAACATTGGTGGTTGCTTTTTATAATCAATCTTCATGGCATATTCATTACGATCTGCGAATGCATCTCCTTTTGGTGGAAACAACATATTCGGAGGGGTTCCCGGAATCGCATTTAATTTTTCTTTTGAATCTAAATCTGGCATAGAACTTAGTAAGGCCCATGTATAAGGATGCTTAGGATCATAGAAGATATCTTCAGCAGTTCCAAGTTCAACAAATTTTCCTGCATACATTACAGCAATACGATCAGCCATATTTGCCACAACACCAAGGTCATGTGTGATGAAAATAACACTTAAATTATGTTTGATTTTTAAATCTTCAATAAGTTCAAGGATTTGAGCTTGAATTGTAACATCTAACGCCGTTGTCGGTTCATCACAGATTAAGATATCTGGATTAGCCGTTAAGGCAATTGCGATAACGATACGTTGACGCATCCCACCAGAAAACTGGAAGGGATACTGTCTAAATCGTTGTTCTGGGTTATCAATTCCAACCTCTTCCATTACTTGAATGGCACGCTCTTTAGCTTGCTTTTTAGTTACTTTCTTATAGCGACGAAGTCCTTCTTTTAAATCAGCAATTTCTGCTTTTATTTTGGCTTGACGTTCTGGCGTAGCATTTTTTATTTCTTCTTTCTTTTGTTTAATTAATTCAATAACACGAGCCTTTTCATCACGCCATTCTTGTCTGACAATTTTCTTAGCTTTTGCTTTATCTTTTCTAAGAATAACTTTCGCTTTTTTAAGATCTACTTTTAAGCTTTGAATATCTTTTCTAGTTTTTGTTTTAAAAGAACTAAGTTCTTGTTTAATTTCTGCTTTTACTTCAGATTTTGTCTTATAAGAATTATTCTCTTCAATTTTTTCAAGTTCTTCAGTTTCTTGTTTTTTCAATGCTTCTTTTTTATCTTTCATTTGTTTCTTTTTATGTTTAATTTCGCGATGTAAACTATCAACTCTAGCTTTCGCTTCATGATAGAGTTTCTTTTCGCGGTTTTTAAGATGTTTTCCTTTTAATATTAACCCTTCAGTAATTTGACGTCCAATTCTCATAATTGGATTTAAACTACTCATTGGATCTTGGAAAATCATCCCTACTTTATCTCCGCGAAGTTCATGGAAGTGATCTTCTGCAATTTTAGTTAAATCTTCACCAGCATAGTTGATTTCACCATCATCGATGGTACCATTACCAGCTAAGATTCCCATAATAGTTCTTGCAGTAACACTTTTTCCACTACCACTTTCTCCTACAACAGCAAGTGTTTCTCCTTCACGCAGTTTAAATGATACACCGCGTACGGCTCTAACTCTTCCTTGAGTCGTTCCAAAGCTTACTGTTAAATTGTTAACATCTAATTTAATTTTATCTGTTTTTGCCATTATTTTTCAGCTCCTCTTAGTGATGGATTAAATGCATCTCTAAGCGCATTCCCAAACATGTTGAAGGTAATCATTAGAATCGAAATTAATGCAGCAGGGAATATTGTTAAGTGTGGATACTCGATTAAATAGTTACGAGAATCAGCAAGTAATACTCCAACACTTACACCACTAAATGACAACCCAAATACTTCAAAGTTTTGTCCATGACCAATACCAAATCCTAAATAAGATAATGTTGATTCAGTAAAGATTACAGCTGGAATTGAAAGTATACTAGCAGTAATAATCGTTCCAATACCATTTGGTAGAATGTGTCTGAAGATTAATCTTGCATCTTTTGATCCTAATGTGCGTGATGCGAGAACATACTCACGACGTTTATATCTGTAGAACTGTGTTCTAGTAATTGATGCAACACGAATCCATCCAGATACAATTAATATCAAGAGTAAGGTTTGTATACCAGGGCCAAACAAGGCCATAAATATGCTGAGTGTTACCAACCATGGAATACGTCCAACAATTTCCGCAAAACGTTGCATTAAAAGGTCAGTTAACCCACCATAATATCCACTGATAGATCCAAAGATAATACCAATTGTAATATTAATTGATGCGGCAACAAATCCAAGTAATAATGAGGTTCTAATAGCAATCCACAGCAGTTTAAATAAATCTCTACCAGATGAATCAGTACCAAATAGGAAATATGGTGTTGATTCATACCCAGCATAGAGTTGATAGTTTATAATAACTTCGTAAGAGAAATATTCTTCACCATCAACGACAACTGCTTCGTTTTGCTTAATAATTTTTTGAATTGGACATGTTTCAGGCAATTCATAGTTTGTTGGATCATTAGGAATATTTTCTGCCTCACATTGTGGATTAGCTTCCATAATGGTAGTAAATTCTACATTCCCAAGTCCACTTTCACGTTTGTTACCTAAAGCAGATTTATAATCATCATATTTGAAATTTGCTTGTGTCAATTCTCCGTTTTCACGAACGAACAGTCCACCACCAATATCTCCGTTTATATTATATTGACTAAGTGTGTATCCACTTTCAGATATTAAAGGATCTTCTTGTGTGTCATCATATAGTTCAATACGCTTGATTGAAACAGAATTATTAGTTGTTGAAGAATTTAACTTTAATCTAACTTTTGATGTGATGGGGAATACTAAATCCGTGTATTGTTCATAGGGATATATTTCATATGTACCAGCAGAGTCAATTGTTTGGATTGTTTCAAAGTTTCCACCAAACTCTGGAATAACTTGCACTTCTAATGTTGCAGTACCATCATTTACAAACTCAAGAATCTCTATGAGTAAATAAGGATTGCTCGCTTGGTTAAACTCATAAAAAGTTTGTGATGTTATGGCTGTTTGATCAGATCCATTATCAACGGATAATCGGTTTGCACCACCAACACATTTTAAACTTCTATCATTACATGATACAGTAAAGTTTTCAAGAGTATCCATGTAAATTGCTTCTGGACGATACCCAGCAGGTAACGCCAATCCAGTTTCTAGATCATATGTGTCTGGATCAACAGGTACACCTTCACGATACGATGTACCATCTGCAATACCAAACTTTTCTAAAATCGGAATACGTGGTCCTAAGAATGCTAATTCTTCTTCTAAATATTTGGCATTTTTAGAACTTATGAAAGGTACTAGAATTGATAAGAAGATTAACGTAAATAAAATAGCTGATGCAACAACATTTGTTTTATTCTTACTAAAACGAATCATTGCATCTTTAAAATAACCTACGGGTTTTGTTTCAAATTTCTTATCAAAGATTTTATCTTCTTTGTTTACAAACTTAAATTCTTCTTTCGAAGGGTTATAGTTTTCATTTTTATTAGCCATTATTTTTTCGCCCCCATTCTGATTCTTGGGTCAACTAATCCGTATGATAAGTCAACAAGTAATACAGCGAAAAGTCCAATTGTTGTATAAAATGCTGTTACAGCAAGTAATACATTATAGTCATATGATCCTGGAACAAGTGCATTTAAGTAAACACGACCTGTACCCGGGATACCATAAATCTTTTCAATAACAATAGACCCACTAAGTAATCCTACAAATGAAAAGATAATACTTGGTACAAGTGGCACCATTGAGTTTCTTAATGCATGTCTTATAACAGCTTGTGTTTTTGTTAACCCTTTTGTACGTGCAAGTAATAAGAATTCAGATGTTAATACTTCTGTTAATTCCGCACGGGTTAATCTGGTCAATCCAGCTATCGCTAAGAACGATAATCCTAGAACTGGTAGGAATATTCCTTTTAAGGAATTGAGCCCTACAACATTATCCGCTGGAAACTGGGTTGGAAACCACCCGAGCGAATAGGCAAACCACATGACAAGCATTGTCATAACAACAAAACTTGGAATAGAGATGAATATCATAACACCGAGTGAAATAATATTATCAGCAAGTCGATCTTTAAATAATGCCGCAATAATTCCGAGTGTGAATCCTATCGGAATATAAAACACAAGTGCAATTAAATTCAATCGCATAGTAATAGGAATACGTTGTTTTAAAATATCAAATACTGGTGTGTTTACAGCAATACGTGTTGAATAACCCCAGTTCCAATCAGTAACAATATTTTTAATATAGCGACCAAACTGAATACCTACTGGAATTGGTTCATAAATACGATATTGCGCATTTCCTTGACTATCTTCCTCTGCTTTACACCAAGTTTTAGTACTGGCACAAAGCGCAGATTCGTCATCCTCTATTTCATCAATTATTACAGGATCTTTCTCTACTCGGACAGTCATATAGCCATCAGTTACCTGTCTTGCATAAAAAATATTACGTGCATCCTCTGTAGTCGGTGGAAATTCAGGGGCAAGTTTTAAGATAACAAAATTAATTGTTAGAATAATTGCCAAAATAATGAAAATCCAGACTGTTCTGATAAAAGTATACTTAATCATAATTGTCTATATAGTAAATTCATAGTTTACTATAACTCCTTTCTCAGTAATATATTATTTTCTCTATACTTATTTTAATAATTTTTAGTGTTTATCTCAAGTTGTTCTAAGCATTTTTTATTGAAAAAATACTAAAATAAGTATAAAGGTAGTAAATTTCACTTATTATTTATAACCTTTATGAAAACGCTTTTATTGACTAAGGAATAAATTAGCCAAACTCTTGTAGTGAATTTGACTATATCTATTCAATACATAAATAACAAGCAAACCATCAATGCATTGCAAAGACGGTTTGCATGTCATTAGTAAATCATTTTAAATATGAACTTGTAAATGGATTACTCTGTAGCGGTTGTATCAGTTGTAATTGATTTGTATGCTACAAGACCATCATCAAATGTAATAACTAATGTATATGTTGTTGCTTCTGTAAGACCAGTAACATTTAATGTTCCTTCAACACTCATATCAACACTAGCAACGTCACTGATTACACCTTCAGCATCATAAACAACTACGGTATCGATTGTACGAGCATAGTCATTTGTATTAACTTCGTAAGCTACTTCTACACTATCTAATGCAGGAGTTGGTTCAAATGAGCTGAACAATTCTTCAGTTGTGAACCAAGGAGCAGTTGTTTGTCCGTCTTTTTCAGGATCTGCAACATAATCAAAGTTAATAATAACTTGATAGTCACCTTGATAAATTAAGTTTCCAGCTTCATCATAACCATAGAAGTAAGGGTCTAATCCTTCAAGTGTAATTGTATCTTCACCTTCAGGAACTGGTATATTAACCATACCTTCAACATCTAAGTAACCTTCATCTAGATCATAAGATTGAACTGTATAAGTTAAGTTTACATAGTCAGAATTTAATGCTTCAGCAATTGTGAATGTAGTTGTAGTAGGTGTATGAGTGAAATCTTTAGCAGCTGGAACTTCAGCTTCTTCTCCATCAGCTAAGAAAATTTCTCCATTTAATGCTGAAACGATTGCATCAAATGACCACATTTCATTATGACGATTTCCTTCAAAATCATTATAAACTACAGGAACTTCGGCAACACCTGTGTCAATACCCCAGTTAAGAGTAAATCCACTACGGTTATCACTTGAATACGTATCTAAGAAACTAGCAGCATCTAAAGTAGATCCACTGATTCCACCAATACTTAAATCAAATTCTCCAATCATCATGTAATCATAATAGATTGCAGGGAAGTCTTTTGTATGACCGGTTAAGTCAACTTTAACATAATTTTCATCATCTACCATTGAAGCTTCGAATGCTTGTTCTAAATATTCAAACATTTTAACTTGCGCGTCACTACCTGAGAAGTAATTGAATTCAATTTCAATAACTGTATACTCATCTGCTGTTCCAGCAGTGTAGTTTCCAGCAGCAATCTCATCAGCTACAGCTTTTTTGAATAATGCTTGTGCCGCATCAAAGTTATATCCGTTAGTCGATGGACTTAGTCCTTCTCCAACAGTTTGTCCTTGTTCAGTTGCACGGTAAGGAATACCTTTTTGTGGATCAACTAGGTAAGCGTCTGAGAATAAGTACATATTTGTTGTACTTGTTTTAAGAACGTCTTCAGCTAATTTTTGTCTATCTATTGAGAAAAACATTGACATTTTAAAGTCTTGGTTAGCTAAGATTGGTTCTGGTACCCATGTAGAATCTGGGAATTGTTCTCTTTGTTCTTCAACAGTTCCTAAACCATTAATCATAACACGGAAAGTAGTCGCACCCGGAACTTGTTTCAGACCTGGATGGTTCTTATAATCTTCGTATTTAGATGTTGGTAAGGTCACGCCTTCTAATTTACCATTAATAAATTCTTGGAATCTAATTTCTGGATCTTCAATTAAGGTAAATGTTTTACCTGTAAAGAAGTATAAGTCTGGCATATGGAAGTTTGGATTCTCAGCAAAGTGAGTTGTTTTATCCGCTTCGTAATATGAAATATAATATGGTCCATGATAAGCTATTTTATCAGGTTCTGTACCATAAGGATTTTGATCAGACTCATCAGCAGGTTCTAATGCGTTATAAAGTTCAATGTTGATTGGTGTCATAACAAATGACCCTGCCCAGTAACGTACGTTCCATTCTGATTGTTCATCAACAAATATGAATTCGATTGTGTTGTCGTCAACTAAATTGATTCCAACATCTTCCCACTCTACTTCACCGTCGATATATTCTTGTGCGTTTAAGACTTTTTGAGATGATGTAACAAAGTCTCCTCCACCACTAATAGCACGGAACCATTGTTCATCTAATGCTAATTTGTAAGTTTCTACAAAGTCATTGGCATCGATTACTTCGTGTCCCTCAGGTAACATTGATGTATCAGTATCATCACGATAGAACCATTCAAGATCTTCGCGTACTGTAATTTGCCAAGTTTTAGCAACTGTTTTACCAGTATCAGTTACACGTGCGTCTTGTGGTTGTGGTAATTCAGTAGCCATTGATGGAATTACATCATACCCCGTTTTATCTTCGTTAAATACATAGTCATATAATGTTCCATAGTATTCAGTCATTAATGTTGAATCTGTAGAAGTATCATATAACCATTGGTTAAATGTTCCAGGATTAGTTGTAATAGATGTACGGTAAGTATACTCACCTGCATTACCTAATTCTCCATCCTCCATTAAAACATTTGAGTCATCTGCACTCATTGTAGCAAAGCCAGTACCATATCCCATTACTGGAACAAATTCATCAACAGGTAATTGTAAACGAGAACTATATAGGTTAAATGACCCATTAGCAAATAGTGGAACCCCCGCAAACATGTTGTTCATTAGGTACTTTTCAGCAGCTGCCATGAAAGTGTGACGTAATTCAGTAGTAGCAAATTTATAGTTATAGAATCCTGATGGATAAACTAAATCGGCTTCTTGTACACTAACTGTACGTTCTGCTGTAACTTCTGCACCAGCACTATCACTTACACTATAAGTTAAGTTATAGTCACCAGTAGCATTAAGGTCTACAGTTCCTGATACAGTGATATCACTTGTAATGTCACCATCTTCAGGGTCACTTGCGCTAACACCCTCTAGTTGGTCAAAAGCATTACCGATGAATAGACTCACATCTTCAACACCAGAAATTGTAGGATCTTCATTATCTAATACACATTCTGTTTCGTCTTCGTTAAGAACATACCCGTCTTCACAAGTAATTTCTTTAGGTCCACAAGCTGCAAGACCAAACACAAGTGTCAATGAAGCTAATAATAAAATTAATTTCTTCAAATCTCTTTCTCCTCTCTTTTATTTATGAATTTTGTATTTATATAAATCTTGAATACAAGAATTTATACCATGAATTAGTCTTTAACTATTCAACTAGTTAAAGTGTTTTACTTATTAATGAATTATATCACATTGTGTATACCTTGTAAAGATATTCTAAGTTGTAATGAATGAAAATGTTTTCTGTAATATAACTAAATAAGCGTGTAAACGATGCATATATGAAATGATACACATATATTATATAATAACATTTGATAAATTTCATCTCAATTTTAGAAAAAGTTGAGATTTATTCAGTTTGATCTTCATTAATAATATTTATTATCTCTGAATCACTAGTTACATCGCTCATTGTATAGTCGACTTCGATACCATCTTCTATACTTAAATATTCGTATCCAGTCTCTTCATTTCCTACACGAGTACTTAAGACATTATTAGTACTGATTAATAATACTGAGCCATCTGGTGTAACAATAACACCAATAGATGACGCACCACCACTTGAATCTTGTCCCATCACAGTGGCAATATCTAATTCTTTTGCCATAGATGTCATTAAGTTCGCTGCACTGAATGTTACACTAGAACTGATAATATACCAGTTATAGTTATAAGCGACATAATCACTTTCTATATAATAAGTAACGGCAGACCCATCAGCAGGATTTTGTGAATGATATTGAACGGCCGTTTCCGTCATGTATCCAAATATACGTAAAACAGCTCCTAAGTTTCCACCTGTATTATAAGATAAGTCAATCACGACGTTTTCAACGGTTTGACTAAGTCCATCAAGAATTGCTTTGAATTCATTGGGGGTATCAATACTAAATCCGTCTAAGTAAATGACAGCTGTTTTGCCATCATCAATAATGCGGTGATCCGGTTTATTATCTAAACTACCATATTTATCTTCAAGTAAGTCTTGAACCGCCCAGAGTCCTTCGTAGAATCCGGTTGTTCTTGGACCAAAGTCACTAAGTGAGGGACTTGTGTCACTCGCAGGATCATCATAATAATATCCTTTAAAAGCAAAGGAAGTATGTAAATCATCTAAGTCATATGCGATATCATATATTTTATTATAAAATTCGTTTTCTGTTGAATCAATCAAATCTTCTGCTCGAACACTTAATAAATTATAATAAGTCTCTACTTTACGATCTTCTTTTAATCCATAAAAGTAATCTAATGCGAGTGCTAAGAAGTGATAGGTTGCCCATTTGATATCTTCTGGCGCATCTTCAGCATTGGCTGAACTTGTTCGGACTTGTTCTTGAATGGCAGTTGCTTCTTCTCCGCCACCACTAACGCCAAATGTATCGATACCATAGAGTTCATCACTATTATAATATACATCATAATAAATATTCCCAGCGAATAATAAATTGGTAATATGAAGTGGCATTAAGTATTGGGTTCCTTCATCATCATACGTTAATATATCAAAATTATAGTCTCCAAGTGGAATTGTTACTTCCTCACCATCGACATAATCAGCATTAACATAATTAAGGCCTTCTCCATAATCACTTGAAGTAGATGCGATATAATTCTCAAAGAAACTAAAATTATTAACGGTAAATGTGTTTTCTGTAAAGTTTATAACGGCCGTTGATGTTTCAGTTACCATGGTTCCATCAAAGTCTTCCCACTCAACATCATAGGTGATTTCTAAGATATCCTCACCTACAGGTGTATATGCTAATTCATTTGATTCAATTGCTCCATCAATCATTGTGATGAATGTTTCAATATCAATATATGGTAGATTTCCATTATCAACATAGTATAAATCAATGCCAGTTTTATCTGTTACGACATATTCTTCACTTGTTCCAGTAAATGTCACTTCTTTTTGAGAGGTAACAGTAACTTCTTCGTTGGGTTCAATAACAAATGGATATGTTATAACATCATTATATGTCCCGTTTTGAACACGTAAATCTAGTGAGACCTCTACTGTGTCACTTCCGACAGGTGGTGGGATGATAAAGCCATTATTTGTGACAATGTTTTGATTACTTGACGTCCAATAAAACATTGTCCCATTAGCACCAAATCTCGGAAAATTTATTTTATTTCCGTCAATTGTTAAATCAATCTCAGCCATATCAAGTTCGGCTTTTTCTTGATCAGACAGTACATGCTCTGTCACAGTAATTGTGAATGCTTCTGTTGCTTCATTTCCCGAGGAATCAGATGCTGTCACAATAACAGTGTATTCTCCGATGCTGTTCATATCAACAGCGCTTAAATCAATTGTTAAACTATCAGTTACATTACCATCAACATCGTCGGTTGCTGTAATCCCTGCAAGTAAATCAGGTAATGTGGTTTTTTCTTCAAAAGAAGCATCAGTTACACCCGTTATAACTGGTGCGGTAGTATCTTCTTCTGTTACATTTGATTGTATACATTCTGTTTCATCTTTATTAAGTTCATACCCTTTTTCACAATCCAATGGGGTTGTGGTAGGATTACAAGCTGAAATAAATAAAACAAGTGTAAAAATTAACGCTAAATTCAGTATTTTTTTCATATTAAAATCTCCCTTCGATTTAATATTACATGTTAGTATATCATAAATTCTTTTTAATATGAAGATTTTTTGACGTGAAATTTTTACTAAAAAAACTTTAGTTTGCTAAAGTTTAAAAAATGTTTGTACACCATTTTTATATTGCTGTTTTTGTTCGCCTGAAATAAGGGGTGTTAGATAATCAAAAAAGGCTTGTTTCATGGTATTGTTTTTAAAATCAATCATCGACTTGGGAATTTTTGCTTCTTTATTGGCAATATGCTTTAAATGACTTGTTTCATAAGCTACTTGATAGGGAGTATTAGATAACCGTTTTATTGTAACCATTTTATTAGTTTCTCCTTTTAAGGCAAAATCAAGCGCTTTTTGCCCAACCATTTTAGCTTCTTTAACGTCCGTTTTGCTTCTTATATAACTAGCACTTCTTTGCGGGGTATTTAATTCTATGGCACGCGTTGGTAATCCTAGTGTTTTTTTTATCAAATGACTTAGATGATAGGAGACACCTCCCAGTTGTGTGTGTCCAAACTGATCTGTGTTTTTAGTTGTATTCGTAATTAAATCACCCCGTGCGTCTTTAATCCCTTCACTAACGACAATTAAACAGTTTTGTTTTGTTTGATATATGTCTTTAACACTGTCTAAAAGTTTATTTATATCAACAGGTACTTCTGGTAAATAAACTAAATCAGGACCAAACCCTTGTTTTTTAGCAAAATAAGAAGCCGCTGTTAACCAGCCAGCATTACGGCCCATCACTTCAATAATTGTTACTTTTCCTTGGGGATAAATAGTAGCATCAATGGCGACTTGCATCACGGTATTTATGATAAATTTTGCGGCACTACCAAATCCTGGTGTATGATCAGTTTCCGGTAAATCATTGTCGATTGTTTTGGGGATACCCATGACTTTTATGGGGATATTTTTATCGTTAAAATAAGTGCCTATTTTTAAGCAAGTATCCATCGAATCATTTCCCCCATTGTAAAAGATATAATCAATATTATACTGTTTTAATACGTCTAATAACTTTTTATAAGGGGTTTCATCTGTTTTATAATCGGATAATTTGAACCGAACACTACCAAAAGCACTGCCGGGTGTGTTTTCTAATAAGCCTAACGATTCTTTAAACTCATCTATATGATAAAGATTGTTTTCTAAGGCACCTTTTATGCCATGTTTCATCACATAGATATGATTAATTTCTTCGCGGTTTAAAGCTGCATTTATGAGACCATAAGCGCTTGCGTTGATGACACTGCTTGGTCCACCTGATTGTCCATATAAAATATTCATTTATCTCTCCTTCTTGTCCTCCATAATTATATCAAAAAATGTTAATAAATAAAGTGCAAAAAAATAACAGTTCATATGAACTGTTATTATTCAATAGAATCGTTTGCCCAATCAGTTAAAAATTGTGCGAGTTCTTCGGTATTTGGAGAGTATGTTTTTCTAACATAAAATCCACTTGTTGCCATACCTGTAAGCAATGCTTCTTGTGGCGTAAACCCGTTAAGCAGTCCAAACATAAATCCTGCATTAAAGTTATCTCCTGCCCCTGTAGTCAACCTAGGTGTTTTAATGTACGGTCCTTTTTCTAAGTAATATGACTTGTTTGTAACAACACATGAACGGTCAACAGGATGAATAACAACGGCATCTGTTTCTAAGTAATTAATTATTTTGTGATTTAACGTTTCTAAGGAGATTGTCTTGCGACTTTTTTCATCAATTAACTCTAGCACGATCCCTAAATCATACGCTTCTTTTTCATTTAATCCCAGTACAACAAAAAATTTAGATTTGAATTGCTTAAGTAATGTTAATGCACGTTTTATCTCATGATTTTCGCGTTTTTCTGGATCAGCAAGATCAATGAAAAAATATGGCTTATTTTTTCTATCTTGTAGGTTTGGTAAAATATGCGTAATTAATTGTTCCCAAAGATCTGTGTTATTAGGTAACATCGACCAGTTAACAGATGCGAATAAATCCATTGAGTTGAGCGTTTCAATGAATGCTTCTTTTCCATAAATATCAATTAATCGTTTGTAAGTTACATCTTTTAAGGAATCCATTTTCCCGAGCATTAATTTACCATCATCAAATTCTAATGCATCTGTATGTCCGTTATTAGCAATGGAATGCAACGTAACATTATTATCCATCTTTTCAAACACACTATCAATTTTAGGATATCCCAGTGCCCCTATATATGTTATTTTCGTGTTGTGCTTCGATAAAGCATTTGTCATTATAGGCCCGTTACCTCCTAATTTTTGTTTTAGGGGTAAGAGTTCAATGTTTGTGGATAAACCACTAGCTTTTCTTATTCGTGTACCTAGGGCATCAATGGTCGTAATACGTTTTATATTATCACTATCTAATCGTTTATCTACAACATGGATGATTTCATCAACAAATCCATCAAATCCGATCAGAAGATCAAATTCTTGATGTGATTTTTTAAGCTTTTTTGCAACAGTTTTTCTTAAATCCATATGTGCCTCCTTCTTTATAACTATATCATACTAAAACGAATATTATAAGAAAGAGGTAGGCAGATGCCTACCTCTAAAGATTAATCTTCGTCATCTTGTTTAGATGTTTCAATGATTTTTGTTTGTAGATTATTAGGTACTTCTTCATAACGAACGAATTCACGTGTGAATTCCCCTGTACCTTGAGTCATCGCATTTAAGTCAATGGTATAACTTATAATTTCAGCTTCTGGTATTTCAGCATTCACTTGTTGTTTTCCATTTCCAAGTGGTTCCATACCTAGTACTTTACCACGACGTTTATTAATATCCCCAATAACATCTCCAACATAATCATCTTTAATAACAATTTCAAGTTTCATAATTGGTTCTAATAATGTTGGTTTAGCACTTTTACACGCTTCTTTATAAGCCAGTGCTGCGGCAATTTTGAATGAAATTTCATTCGAATCTACATCATGATAAGATCCATCATAAAGGATGGCTTTAATTCCAATAACAGGAAATCCAGCAAGTGGTCCTTTTTCAAATATTTCTTTTAGTCCTTTTTCAACAGCTGGAAAATATCCTTTTGGCACACTTCCACCATGAATTTCTTCATCAAATTCAAAATCTACTTCATTGGGATTCATCGGTTTAAAACGGATATCAACAACCCCAAATTGTCCAGATCCACCAGATTGTTTTTTATGACGACCTTGTGCTTCTGTTGTACGTTTGATTGTCTCACGATAAACAATTTTTTGATCGTGAATTCCTACTTCAACTTTATAACGGTTTTCCATTTTTTCTATGATATGATTAATTTGAGACATTCCTTGTCCACCAATTAAAAGTTGTGCTGTTTCACGGTTACGTTTATAGTCAAAACTTGGGTCTTCTATTTTTAACTTTTTAAGGGCAGAAGAAATTTTATCTTCATCACGTTTTTGTTTGGGTTTAATTGCCACATAATGTGTTGGTGATGGAACAAATGCTTTTTTGAATACAATTTTTGCTTTTGGATCAGATAATGTCGCACCTGTTTCAATACCATCTAGTTTTATTAAGATACCAATATCTCCCGCAGAAAGTTCATCTGCATCAAGTTGTTCTTTACCACGAATATAACTAAACGCATTAACTTTAACTTCATCTTCTAAATTGGATACATAAATCTTATCATCTTTTTTAACAGATCCACTGTATACTTTTATAAAGTTCATTGTACCGATAAATGGATCAATAATTGTTTTAAAAACATAGGCGCTAAAGGGTTCATCTTTAACAGTTTTTCTAGATTCTTTTTCATCTGTTTTTGGATTAACACCTGGTTTAGGTTTTAGATCATTTGCTGCTGGCATGAATTGTATAATCATTTCCAGTAAATCTTTGATACCGATGTTTTTCTCAACGCTTCCAGATAACACAGGCATTAAGTCTCCAGCGATAATTCCATCACGTAAGCCACCTGAAATTTCTTCATATGTTAATTCTTCACCAGCAAAATATTTATCTAATAATGCTTCTGAAGTTTCAGCAACTGCCTCCGTGATTTTTTCACGATGACCACTTACTAAATCTTTATATTTATCAGGTATCGGCTTTTGAACAACCTTACCGTTTTCTAACACACGTTCTTTCATTTCAATAAGATTAATGAAACCTTCAAATGAATCATCTTCAACGATTGGCCATAAAAAAGGAACTGCAACGTTACCAACCATTTCTTGTAGTTTTTCCATTAATTTATCAAATTTGACATTTTCTTTATCCATTTTATTGATAAAGATGATTGTCGGTACATTTTTATCGTGTAACAATTCAATTAATTGTTCTGTACGTAAATCAATGTCATGTGATCCATCAATCATTAAGATTGCACCTTTTGCGGCACGCAATGATTGATAAATTTCACTTGAAAATTCTTTGTGTCCAATTGTGTCTAAAAAATTAAACTTATACCCTTCGTATTCTGCAGGAATAAGGCTCATTGATAAAGATGATTGATGATTTTTTTCTTCTTCTAAGTAATCTGAGGCTGTGTTTTTCGTATCAACTTTACCTTTGACTTCTTTGGCACCAGTAACATATAAAATAGATTCCATTAATGACGTTTTTCCAGAACCTTGATGGCCAATTACTGTTACAGAACGAAGGTTTTCTACATCATATTGTTTCATATAAACATCCTTTCAAAATGTAATTTTTAATGTGTTTCATTTCTATTATAGCACAAAGCATTTAAATAATAAGGATTTTTTCTAAAAAGATATTTTAATATAAGCATTTGTATTAAGTATTAAAAACGGTTATTGATGTATGATTTTTACAAAGTGTCACGTATTTTAAATAAAAAAAAGTCCTTGCTTTTTCACAAGGACTTTTAACTATTGATTCGTATTTAGACGTTTATTCTCTTTTTTACGGACTTTTTCATCAAGTATTTTCTTTCTTATACGTATCGCATCCGGTGTTATTTCTACCAACTCATCACGGTTGATAAATTCCAGTGCTTCTTCTAGTGTGAATTGAATTGGATCAAGCAACTTAACAGCTTCATCGGTTCCACTTGAACGCACATTTGTTAAGTTTTTATTTTTACAGGGATTAACCACTAAATCATTGTTTCGTGAATTAATACCGACAATCATCCCCGGATAAACTTTGGTAGCTGGGTTAACGATCATTCTACCGCGTTCGCTAAGTTGGAATAAAGAATATGCCATTGTGGTTCCACTTACTTTCGAAATAAAAACACCTTTTCTTGTACGTTTGATATCACCGATATTTTTTTGATAAGAGTCAAAACTACGTTCAAATGTTCCTTCTCCTTTTGTCATATTGATGAATTCAGTGCGGTATCCAAGTAACCCTCTAGTAGGAACAATATATGTAATATACGTATATCCTTGATCACTAAACATTGACTGCATCGTCCCTTTACGTTGATTCAACTCTGCGATGACTGAGCCAATCATAGCATCTGGGGCAGATAGTGTTAGTTGTTCGAATGGTTCATGCATTATGCCATCAATTTCTCGGAAAAGAACTTCGGGTTTTGAGACGCTTAGTTCATAGCCTTCTCGTCGCATATTTTCTAATAAAATTGATAAGTGAAGTTCCCCTCTACCAGAAACTTTGTAGCCTCCTGATTCAGGTAACTCTTCTACTTCTAAACCGATATTAGTTTCGAGTTCTTTCTTTAATCTTGCACGAATTTGTCTTGTTGTTACATATTTTCCACTTTGACCAACAAACGGTGATGTATTCCCGTAAAAGTTCATTGCTAATGTGGGCTTCTCTATGTCAATCGTTTCCATAGGATCTACATGCCCAACATCACACAAGGTTTCTCCAATAGAGATATCTGGTATACCAGCAAACGTTACAATATCTCCTGCGTATGCTATAGGCACTGCTGTTTTTGATAGTCCGTCATTTACATAAAGATTCGTAATGTTTGTATTAACAACACTACCATCACGTTTACTAATAGAAACAGCGGCATTTGCTTTGAGTGTTCCACGGGTAATTCTAGCAATTCCTAAACGACCAATATAATCATCATAATCAAGCGATGAAACTTGCATTTGAAGTGGTTCATCAGAGGTATCAGGATAGGGTGTTACATGGTTTAACAATAATTCAAACAACGGATCTAAATTGTCGGCATCGTCTTCTAATTCTGTCATGGCAATACCGTCTTTGGCTACACCGTATATTATTGGAAAGTCTAGTTGTTCATCTGTTGCCCCAAGTTCAGCAAATAAATCAAATGATAAATCAACAACTGTTTCGGCACGTTGATCCTTTTTATCAATTTTATTAATAAATAAGATGGGGTTATGTCCTTGTTCTAATGATTTTTGTAAAACAACACGGGTTTGTGGCATAGGTCCTTCACTTGAATCAACAAGTAAAATAACCGTATCAACTGTTTTCATAATACGTTCTACTTCACTTGAAAAATCTGCATGACCTGGTGTATCAACAATATTTATTTTTGTATCTTTATAGTGTATAGCGCAGTTTTTAGAGTAAATTGTAATACCGCGTTCTCGTTCCAAATCATTGGAATCCATGATTTGTGGAGCAACAACTTCATTTTCTCTAAATACACCGGTTTGTGTTAATAAGGCATCTACCAAAGTAGATTTTCCTGCAT
>JAIPGF010000005.1 GCA_021736205.1 Candidatus Izemoplasma sp. | reverse complement strand
CTATGAAACATTTGAAGAAAATATCATTTATGCTAAGGGCATGGCCAATGTTAAAAAAATGGTAAACAGACATATCATGCCAACCCCAGGTAGTGTAATGGAGTCGACCTTGAAATTAAAGGAAGAACTTGGTAATATTATGACAATTGATGTGGGTGGTGCTACCACCGACATTCATTCAGTTAGTTTACCGAGTGAAGACTTCTTAGAGTACTTAGAAGGTGAACCCCTAAGTAAACGAACTGTCGAAGGAGATTTGGGTGTTTTTATTAATCATGAAAACGTCTTAAAAAACTTTAATCAAGCAGACTTATTAAAAGAATTAACTATTGATAAAACAACATTTAGTGCATTAATAAATAATTATTCTTATATCCCTAAAACACCCATGCAGCGCAAACTTGTTTTTGCCCTAACCAAAAAATGTGTCAACTTAGCACTAGATCGCCACGTTGGTGATTTAAGACGTGTCTTTACTACATCAGGACAAAAGATTATTCCTGAAGGGAAAGACTTAAGTCAAGTTGAAACAATCGTCTTAACGGGTGGTGCCTTAATTAATCTTAAAGATACTGAATCAATTATTCGAGACTATATTAAAAAGAACAAGACAAAAATGATGCCAAGTAATAATGTAAAAATTGTGAAAGATCACAATTATATTATGGCATCTATGGGTGTATTATCCCTTGTGTATCCTAAAGAAGCGATGGATTTATTAAAACAATCACTGAGGATGTGATTCAATGACACCAACTGTATATGTTGATTTAACGAAATTCAAAGAAAATCTACTGTATTTAACTCATCAATGTCAAAAACATCACCTTTCGCTGATGGCTGTCACGAAAGTTTTTTCTGCTGATCAAAAATTGATTGATGTAATCAATGACGTTGAACCAGCGTATATTGCTGATTCACGCATTGACAATTTAAAACAGATCGAGACTAAATTACCCAAAGTCTTATTAAGACTTCCTGCACTTTCAGAAGTAGAGGAAGTTGTTCAATATGCCGATATTTCACTTAACTCAGAACTAAAAACAATCAAAGCGTTAAATGAATCTGCAGAAAAACATGGTAAAATTCACCAAATCATTTTAATGATTGATCTAGGGGATTTAAGAGAAGGTATCTTTGAAAAAGAAGAACTACATAGCGTTGTTAAAAAACTCTTAACGTTTTCTCATATTAAACTCTTAGGACTCGGGACAAACTTAACTTGTTATGGTGGTGTGATTCCCACAGTTGATGTATTAAATAAACTCATCCAACATAAACAAGATTTAGAAGACACCTTTGATATAACCATTCAACTTGTCTCTGGTGGTAATTCATCCAGTTTAGAGTTAATGTTTAACAATAACTTACCAAAAGGAATCACAAATCTACGCCTGGGTGAAAGTTTAGTCTTAGGGAGAGAAACAGCGTATGGTAAATCACTTAAAAATATGCATTCAGATATCTTTACCTTAGAAGCGGAGATAATAGAATTAAAAAACAAGCCAAGTGTTCCAATTGGTCCAATAGGTATGAATGCCCTTGGTGAAAAAGTTACCTTTGAAGATAAAGGCATCCAAAAGCGCGCTATTTTAAATATTGGTAGACAAGATATTAATCATACTAATATTATTGTACCAAACAATATAAGTATCTTAGGTAGTAGTAGTGATCATTTACTACTTGATGTGACTCATTATAAAAAACCCTTAAGTGTCGGTGACACTTTAAGGTTCAAGTTAACATATGGTGGTATATTATCTTTGTTTACTTCTAAATACGTGAGGCGATCATATGTCTAATATATACCGAAAAACATACGCAAAGATTAATTTAAAAAATATTGTTAAAAATTATGAACGCGTTAGTCATTTAATTCCTGATAAAACTGTTATTCCAGTAGTAAAAGCAGATGCGTATGGCCATGGAGCAAGAGAAGTGACAGGTTACTTAAAAGAAAAAGGTGTTACCTTTTTCTGTGTAAGTTTATTAGAAGAGGCACTAGAACTAAGAAACGTGTATCCTGAGATTGATATTTTAACCCTAGGCGTGATTACAGGCGATGATTTAAATGTCGCAGCTAAACATAATATTAAAGTGACGATCTCTAATCACGATCAACTCCTAGATTTATTAAAAATAAAAACAGATATCTGTGTTCATTTAAAAATTGATACAGGCATGAACCGCCTGGGATTTAAAAACCTAGAAGAAATCCCCGAAATCATTAAAAACCTAACCTCTTACAAGCATATTTGCTTAGAAGGTATTTATACCCACTTTGCGACGGCAGATAATAATAAAGACTACTATGATTTTCAATATAATAAGTTTAAAAACTTAATTGATACAATTGACTATGAATTTGATATGATTCACATATCAAATTCTAGTTCGTCCATTAAATATGAACAAATAATTGACTTTACAACGCACGTAAGACTCGGTATAAGTTTATATGGCTTAACCTTAGATAAAGAAACAACCTTTTTAGAAAATACCTTTCAATTAGTCAGTCATATTCAACAAATTAAAAAACTTAAACAAGGTGAAAAAGTAGGTTATGGTGCAACTTATACTGCAAAAGAAGATCAACTAATTGGGGTGTTACCGATTGGGTACGCTGATGGGGTTAGTCGTCAGAATAATCCTGGTGATGTAGAAATTAATCACAAGCGGTATCCGATTGTTGGTCGCATCTGTATGGATCAAATGTTTATAAAGATTGATGAATCTGTTTCTAAACAAGATGATTGCATTTTGTTTGGGGGACTTATAACGATTGATGAAGTGGCCAAAAGACTACACACCATTAACTATGAAATTATATGTATGATCACAAAACGCGTACCACGCGTTTATAAAAGATAAGGACGTGAAACCATGAAAATAAATGTATTTAGTGAAATAGGCAGGCTTAGAACAGTACTCTTACATAGACCAGGGAAAGAGTTAGAAAACTTAACGCCTGATCTACTACAGAAATTACTCTTTGATGATATTCCTTACTTAAAAAAAGCACAACAAGAACATGATGCATTTGCGAACGCTTTAAGAGAAGAAGGCGTTGAAGTGCTTTATATTAAAGAGTTGATGGTCGAGACACTCGACCATCACAAAGAAGTAAAGTCACAATTTATCAATCAGTTTATTGAAGAATCACACATTTTATCTAGAACGGTTAAAAATACGATTTATGCGTATTTAATTCAACTAGATCATGCTGAATTAGTAAATAAAGTTATTGAAGGGATACGCACACATGATGTAGAAGTAACAAACCATGTCTCCATCATTGATTTATTAGAAGATGAATATCCGTTTTATACTGACCCCCTTCCAAACTTGATTTTTCAACGTGACCCATTTGTGTCACTTGGTGAAGGAGTAGTCATCAATAATATGATGACAGAAGCGAGACAACGTGAAACGTTGTTTAGTGAATATATTTTTAAATACCATCCGCGTTTTGAAAAAGCACACTTACCTAAATATAATCACAGAGGGGCACGTTATAAAAGTGAAGGGGGCGACTTTATTGTCTTAAATAAAGAAACCTTACTGATTGGTATTTCTCAGCGTACAGACCCAAGAGCTATTGAACATATCGCCGCAAAGATCTTTAGAGATAATACCTCGTTTAAACAAGTCATAGCTGTGAATATGCCTAAATCACGTGCTTTTATGCATTTAGATACTGTCTTTACACAAGTTGATCATGATATGTTTACTGTACATCCACATATTATTGATCAACTAAGTTTCTTTGAAGTAACACGTGGTCATAAAGATGTGAAAGTCACCAAACTTAAAGGTGCATTAAAAGATGTATTAGAACGTTATTTGAAAAAAGAAGTAACTTTAATAAATTGTGGTGGAACCGATTTAATCACTAGTGGTCGTGAACAGTGGAATGACGGCGCCAACACCTTAGCGGTAGCGCCAGGTGTTGTGGTTGTTTATGAACGTAACCACGTGACCAACGAAGCATTAAGAGAAGCCGGCATCAAAGTGATTGAAATACCATCCAGTGAATTAAGTCGAGGTCGTGGTGGACCTAGATGTATGAGTATGCCACTGTATAGAGACTCAACAAAATTATAGGAGGTTTAAAACCATGGATTTAAAACTGAGAAACTTTATTACCTTACTCGATTACTCGCAAGATGAAATTGATTATTTATTGAACTTATCAGCTAAATTAAAGAATGATAAATACCTAGGAAAAGAACACAAGGTATTAAGTGATAAAAATGTTGTGTTGTTATTCCAAAAGGATTCAACACGGACACGTTGTGCCTTTGAAGCTGGTGCACAAGATTTAGGTATGGGTGTGACATACTTAGGACCTAGTGGATCACAAATGAATAAAAAAGAATCTGTGAAAGATACGGCTAGAGTGTTAGGGAGAATGTATGATGGCATTGAATTTAGAGGCTATAAACAACGTGATGTGGAAGCCTTAGCTGATAATGCAGGTGTACCTGTATGGAATGGTCTTACTGATCAATATCATCCCACACAAATACTAGCAGACTTCCTAACGATTAAAGAAAAGTATGGGTACTTAAAAGGCATCAACTTTACCTTTGTTGGTGATGCGAGAAACAACATGGGCAATAGTTTAATGATTGGGGCAGCTAAAATGGGTCTACACTTTACTGGTGTAGCACCAAAAGATCTGTGGCCGGAAGCAGATTTAATCAACACCTGTAAAGAAATTGCCAAAGAGTCTGGGGCAACGATTACTTTTACTGATGATAAAATGGCAGGAACAAAGGATGCGGATGTTATTTATACAGATGTATGGTTTTCAATGGGAGAACCTGATGATGTAAGAATAAAACGCATAAAACAATTGGTGCCTTATCAAGTTGATAAAGCATTATTAGATAATGCGAAACAGACTGTGATTTTTATGCATTGTTTACCAGCGTTTCATGATAAATATACAGACGTTGGTCGCGATATAGCTGAAACGTATGGCACTGCTTTTCCTAAGATAAAAGCTGGTGAAATGGAAGTTACTGATGAAGTATTTGAATCTGATAAGTCAGTTGTTTTCCAAGAAGCAGAAAACAGAATGCATACCATCAAAGCCATTATGCTAGCGACCATGCGTGGTAATGATGAGTAGGTATGTGATTAGTTTAGGGGGTAACGCCCTTGGTAAAACACCTAAAGAACAACAATTTCTACTCACAAAAGTCGCCAAAGAAATCGTTGGATTAATCAAAGAAAACCACGAAGTGGTCATTGCCCATGGTAATGGACCACAGGTGGGAATGATTAATTTAGCGTTTACAGAAAGTAATGCCACACCAGAGATGCCGTTTCCTGAATGTGGCGCCATGAGCCAAGGGTATATTGGCTATCATATGCAAAATGCGATTGGAAATGAATTACAACAACAAGGTATTAAGCGTGATATTGCAAGTTTAATTACACAAGTGATTGTTGATGAACAAGATGAAGCGTTTTTAAATCCTCGAAAACCAATTGGATCATTTTATACCAAAGAACAAGCAGACCAATTAAAACAGATCCATAACTATACAATGAAAGAAGATGCAGGAAGAGGGTATAGACGGGTTGTACCCAGTCCTATGCCAGTTGATGTGAAAGAAAAGCAGATGATTCAATCATTGATTAAAGATAATCACATTGTGATTACAGTTGGTGGAGGTGGGATTCCAGTAATTGAAACAAAAAAAGGTTTACAAGGTGTCCCTGCTGTCATTGACAAAGACAATGCAAGTGAAAAACTTGCAGAGTTAATTGATGCGGATTACCTGGTTATATTGACAGCCGTTGATAATGTCTATATTAACTTTAATCAACCAAATCAACAAAAACTAACAAATATAACTACATTTGAACTGGAAAAATTAATGAAAGAAAACCACTTCGCAGAAGGTAGTATGTTACCGAAGATAAAAGCAACAATGAAATTTGCACGCAGTGGTAAGACAAGTGTTATTGCTAGTTTAAAGAATGCCAAAGAAGCTTTTAAATTAACTGCTGGCACAATCATCACAAAGTAGTATTGCTTAAAAAATTCAATAGTAAAAGCTGTAATCTTATAGATTAAGATTACAGCTTTTTTTGATGTTAAAATTATCTAATATATTTATCGCTTTTCTTCGCGAACTCAACTATTTTTCGTTTATATTTATCTGATTGAGATCGCTTCATTTCATACATTTTTTTATCAGCTTGTTGTATCAGTTCAAATATGTCTTCTTTTTCTTTTGAAAAAGTTGTTCCTATTGAAACACTGACTACTTTATCAATTTCAGGGTGCTCACATAAGTCTAAAATACGTTTCTTTATTTTCTCTGGTTCTTTTGGGGATGTGTTTTCAAGTATAATTAGAAACTCATCTCCACCAATTCTTGCGATATGGTTTTTAGCATAATCTTTCATAACTTCTTTTATTTTTTTAGCAAGTGTTTTTAATAAGTAATCGCCTCGTTCATGACCTAAATAATCATTGTTTACTTTTAAGCCATTTAAATCTAGGGAAATAATACCTAGGTTTTCTTGTTGGTCTAATTCATCTAGTTGACGTTCAATATAATTACGGTTATGAAGGTTTGTCATTGAGTCATAATTACTTAATCGATTTAATTCTCTAAGTAAATTAAATACTTTTGTCTCATCATATAGAAGAATCATATAGCCATAATCATCCATACCTTTTAATTTAAATCTCTTTTCTCTTAAATGAAAATGGTCTTTTTGAGCATCTTGGTCTTGATCAATATTATATTCGCTATAAAATATAATATTGTCAGTTAAATAATCAATTAAATCATCCAAAGGTTTTCCGATGTAGTTGTCTTCTTCAACGTTGTATTTTTTCGTAAGTAGATTACTAATCTCGACAATATTTTTATCACGGTCCGTGAGGATATACATTTCGCGCATATTAGAAAGAATTTCACCACGTCCAGATGTTTTAAGGTTAAACACCATATCTCGTTTATATATGACACGGTAAAGTAAAAATACCGCGATAACTAAGGAGACATAGGTTAAATCAATCGTTGTATCAATGACAAGTAATTGGAGTAAATTTAAAGATAATACTAAAACAATACTAATGACCATCGCTTGGGTAATTTGTTTGTATTGTCTAACACCTTTATATTTTCTGAGAAAATATAGGAGATACCCAACACTAAAAAGCAAAATAGAAAAGCTCAGAATCAAGTGATAGATAAACAATATACCCCTCTTTGCATTCACAATGTCATAGAGTGAAGAGACATCTTGCACAGATGCATCAACAAGCAATCCTGTAAAAGAATTCGATAAAGCAAGGCCGATTTCCAATGTTAAAAAGACAAAAAATAATATAATAAAGTAGGTTGGAATTGGCTTTTCAATATAGTTAAATATGGTACAAACCATTAATGAAGCTAGCACAAATTTAACAGGAAAACTTAACATATGGGCATAATAGATAATGCCAATATTATTGACAAGCAACTCAATAAGGATTAACACAGTCCAAAAGAACGCCACATTAATTAAGTATTTTAAACAATAATACTTTTTGTCAGTGTAGGCTTTGTTTAAGTTGATAACTGGTACAAGGGATATAATCACTACCCCAATTAAAAAAATCATTAGTATATCATCCATTTTCTTTCTCCAATCCTTTAGTTAGTAATTCATATTACTATTATAGGTTATTAACGATTTAAATAAAACAAAAAATGACATTTAAATGATAGTATAATATATTTAGTGTAACGCGAAAAATAAAAAATTTCATAATGACTATAATTTTAAATTGTTTTATTGTATAATATTAATAGTGTTTATTAGGAGGTAATAATAATGGAAGAACAACAAAACATTGACTATCATGAAACTGAAATAAGTATCAAAGAATTAATTGAAGTTATTTGGCGAGGGAAATACCTTATTGCGTTGTTTACCCTGATTTTTTTAATTATTGCTATTGCTGGGTCTGTTGTGTATGACAAAACAAACTCACAAGTAGCGACTGTTGCTGCTTTGCAGTGGACAGGTGTTTCTAAAGGAGAATACCCTGATGGATCACGCTTTGATTATAATACAGCGTTTGAATCGTATGTATTTTCTGAAGCGATAGAAAATTCAGGACTTAGTTTAGACACGATCAGTGTGCGTAGTAATTTTAAAGTTACCCCAATTGTACCAAGTAGTATTTTAGCTCAGATAGAACGCTCCATTGAACAAGGGGAAGAACCCCTAAACTATCATGCTTCTGAATTTAAAATAGAATTAGATAATGGTAATTTAGGAATTTCTGTTGAAGAAGGTAAAATACTGTTAAATAATATTATTACACAATTTAGGGTTGACTTTGAACGTCGTTTCATTAATAAAGTTCAAGTATATAATATTTTATCTGAAGATATTGTTGAAGAAGATTATCTTGATGTTTATGATATATTAGTAGCACAAGCAAGTGTTATTGAGGATGCGATGACAACTCGCGCTCAATCAGGATATTTTTCACCTACACTTGGCGTTTCTTTTGGGGATATATCTGCACGAGTTGATATTATAAGACAATTATATTTAGACAAAATTCAATCCCGTGTTAATGCATATGTTCTGACTAAAGATAAAGATTTTCTTGAACTGAACTATCAATATAAAATTGAAACTGCACAACTCAAACTTGATAAGGCAATTAAAAAAGAAATTGAATTGCAGTTACTTTTAAATAATTATGATGGTACTAAAACAACATTAATTATACCTGGTCTAATTGAAGATGGAACGGAACTTGATTTAGATACCTATTACAATACATTAATTGAGTCTAAAATTGATCTCCAAAATGAAATAGTTGACCTAGGTGAAGATATCAGTTACTATCAACAACAAATTCAACGTCTGAATGGTCAAGATCCAACCTTCACAGTCACAACTGCTGAACAAGCTGAAGAAGCTGTTAAAGTTGAAGATAGTATTGATTCTGCGATTTTTAAATTATCTAAGACTATTGAAGATGCAAATATAATTTTACGTGAATATACTGATTATCAAACATCAAATACAATAAAACCACTAATGGCCCCAGAATATGTCTCTAGTGTGAATACAATGTTATATGCGGGTGTTGGTCTCATCTTAGGTGGGATGACTGGAGTGATGGTTGTCTTAATTCGAGAGTACTGGGACAAAGAGGAACAAGAAACAAGTTAAACCATTCTAAAAAAGATTATAAGCAAATCGCTTATAATCTTTTATTTTTGTAATAAAGTAATACTTTTTCTGTCATAGGTTATAAGTCCATCTTTTTTCATGTTAATCAGTTCTCTACTTAAAGAAGGCCTAGGAATGAAAAGTAAACTAGCGAGATCTTTTTTTGTCATTTTCAACGCTATTTTATTAGAATTTTGAATAACTTTTTGTCGGTGAAGATAAAATAAAATCTTTTCTCTTACGCTACTTTGACTTAACATCTTGTTTTTTATATTAACATCTAGTGCTTTTTCACTAATTAAAATTAAGAAGTTATTTAAGAAATCTTTATCATGAAACAAGTATTGTTTGAAGACTTTATTAGAGATAAGAGCCACGGTTGAATCTTCAACTGTGACTAAATCACCTGGGAAGAAATTATGTTCTTTACTAAAGAGTAACACATCTCCAAATAATTCACCCGGTGTTAAAGTGTTTATTAAAAATACTTCGCCACTAATAGAAATGGTTCTAACGTGTATTTTACCTGTTAAAACAATGCCCACATATTGACTTTTATCTCCTTCTCTAAACAAGATAAAATCATTAGGTAATTGTCTAATTTGTGCATCATCATAATCAAAGCGTGTTCCTTTAAATAATTGACATTCTTTTAGTCTCATCTAATCAACTCCGTAACATCTGTTACAAACAGTATACCATACCTGCTATTAAGAAAACAAATAGAGCATTGATTGTATTAAAACGATTAAAAAAATGCAACGAAATTTCTTAACAAATAAGAAAAAATGTTGCAAAATTATTAAAATGTGGTATAGTTTACTTGAAGAGAAATGTGGTGATAACTTGAATAAGCAAACGAAAAAAAATATTATTTATGACTATATTCAAGATAACTATGACAAAAAAACTCCCTTATTTGTCAAAGAGATTTATAATGCTTTTCCTGAAGTTAGTCAAGGGACTATTAGATCTTTATTCAAAAGATTTTATGAATCGGGAAAGATTAAAAAAATAGACCGAGGTGTCTATGCGCTACCTAATAAGGAAAGTGTGCTCGGTAAAACCACAGTATGGATTACTGATGTTATTGAGAATAAATATTTGAAAGATGATAAGGGGAATATAGCAGGATATAATAGTGGTATTAACTTCTCAAATCTTTTAGGGTTAACGACGCAAACAGCAAGTGTTTATACTATCTACTCAAATAATGTATCAAATAAAAAAAGAACAACAAAGTTAAAGAATAATAGAATAATAATAAATGCACCAAGAGTAAAAATCACAGATAAAAATTATAAGTTATTACAAGTATTAGATTTACTTAATAATTTTAAAAAATATAGCGAGTATGACTTGAAAAAAGCATCAGATAAAATATTAAAGTATCTAAAAGACGTAAATTTAGATAATGATGAAATAGAAAACATTGTCTCGAAATATCCATTAAAAGCACAAGTTAATTTTTACAAAATAGGAGGGACTAATGCGATTACACAAACATAAGAAAGAGTTTAAACAGATAGTAAATACGGTAGCCGAAGAGTTTGGACTAGGTAATTTTCAGGTAGAAAAAGATTATTATGTATCATTATTTTTAAAAGAATTACAGAAAATCAATGCTAATATTCAAATAGTCTTTAAAGGTGGAACATCCTTATCAAAATGTTATGATGTAATCAATCGTTTCTCAGAAGATATCGACTTAGTAGTAAGATTTAATAGTCAACGAGTAACACAGGGAGAAAGAAAGAAATTAAAAAAAATAATAATAGAAGTGATTGAATTACTCGGAATGAAGTTTTTGAATTCTAATGAAGTTAGATCGAGAAGAGATCATAACGAGTATAATTTAGGGTACAATAATATATTCCAACCTGATGGGAATATGGTATCACATATTATTGTTGAGACAATTGTTGTATATAGACCATATCCAATTCAAAAGAAACTTATCAGTAACTATATAACAAATTATTTAAAAAAAGAAGAAAGAAATGATATTCTTCATAGATATGACTTACTACCTTTTAAAATGTCAATTCAAACAATTGAAAGAACTTTTATTGATAAATTATTTGCTATTTGTGATTACCATCTACAAGGGGAATATGATAGGTATTCCCGACATATCTATGATTTACATATGATGTGGACAAGTAAACAAGTTGATAAGGAGATATTATTTGAAATATTGGATAAAGTCATTAAAGATAGACAAACATATGGTACTCAAAATTTATCATGTCAACCAGGGATGAATCCAAACAATATCCTAAAAACAATAATTAAGAGTAATGTCTATGAAAATGACTATAATACTATCACTTCCACGTTTATATACAAACCCGTTGACTATAATGTGTGTATCAGTACACTCCGAACTATTCTTGATGAAAAAATACTTCCTGAAAATATTAAAAAGTATTAATGTAAGATACTAAAATTTTAGATATTGATATTTTACTTGTTATTAATAGTAGCAGACTAAATCGCTCATCATTTTTCAATACATGTCAAATTCATTTCAGACTATCTAACGAAAACAAATAGAGCATTGATTCAATTTTTTAAATAAGGTATAATTGGGTTAAATAAAAAGAAGAGGATGATGAACGTGGAAAAAGACATTAAACTTGCAGAAGAGATTAAAGACAAAGAAGCTATGCTTCATTTGACAAAAGATTACAAAAAATTATTTGATGTATTTTCAATAACTACGCTTGTTTTATTAGTGCTTTGTTTATTATTAATTGTTATTGGCCCGTTGTTTGTTTACTTATCAGGTCTATTACTTTTTCTTTTCTTATTTAGTTTTGGTATGTATGTGCTTTTAAAAGTCCAACTAGGAATCTTGTATCATACACTCTATACTAAGAAGGAAACAACACCTGAGTAAACTAAAAATAATTGGAGAGAAATTTAAAGATGTGACAGATGAAACAAAACTTCTTTCAACAACGTACAAAGTTAAGACAATGTTTAGTATTGTAGTTATTATCACTGGTATTAGTGCGTTTGTTTCTCTGCTGTTGTTACTCGCTGGACAAGGCGCAGGTATCGCAATTCTTGTAATGGTGGTTTCAACATTCTTGATGGGATTATCTATTGCCATTAATACACTAATAGATCTGTTAGTGGCTATCTATCTAAAAACAAATTAACTAGATTTAAAAAGTTGAATTTTAATCAAAATTCAGCTTTTTTAAATGAGCTAATGACGCTTTTAAATAGCCCCTATATAATATATAAGGAAAGAAGTTAAAAAAACTTGTGAAAAACACTTGCACTTTTAAATGTTGTTTGGTATATTGTTAAAGACTCACGTCAGAGTTAGGCATAGAAGTGGGAGGTTGCCGACACACCGAAAGGCGTTGTCTTGGTGTTCGGGTAATTCTCATAGAGCAAGTCTATACAAGAATATAGGCGAAAAAAGGAGGACAATGAAATGGCAAACAGACAAATTAGAATTAGGTTGAAATCTTATGATCACAGATTATTAGATCAATCTGCACAAAAAATTGTAAACACTGCTCGTAAAACAGGGGCAAAAATTAGTGGACCAATTCCACTGCCGACTGAAAAAGAGATATTTACAGTTTTGCGTTCTGTTCATGTGAACAAAAAGTCTCGTGAACAATTTGAAAGACGTACGCATAAACGTCTCATCGATATTGCGGATCCAACTCCGTCAACCATCGATAGTTTGATGCATCTAGACTTACCGTCTGGTGTAGACATTGTATTAAAATAAGTTTTAACTAAAATTAAAGGAGGTTACTCATGGCCAAAGGTATCTTAGGAACAAAGGTTGGAATGACACAAATCTTTGACACTGATGGGAACTTAGTTCCAGTCACTGTTGTAGAGTGTGAGCCCAATGTAGTTCTACAAAAGAAAACTTTAGAAAATGATGGATATGAAGCTGTCCAACTAGGCTTCAAAGATGTGAAAGTTGATAAAGCAAACAAACCTGAACTAGGTCACGCTGCAAAATCAAACTCACAACCTAAGCGCTACTTAAGAGAGGTTAGAGGCAAAGAATTATATAACTTCGAAGTAGGTCAAGAGATTAGGGTAAATATATTTGAAGAAGGAGAAGTTATTGACGTAACGGGAACTTCTAAAGGTAAAGGATTCGCTGGACCAATTAAACGACACGGACAATCACGTGGACCAGAAACACATGGGTCTCGTTATCATAGACGTGTTGGAACAATGGGGCCAATTGATCCAAACCATGTACGCCCCGGTAAGAACTTACCAGGACATATGGGTGTACAAACAGTCACCATTCAAAATTTAAATGTTGTAAAAGTCGACTTAGATCGTAATCTATTATTAGTTAAAGGAAGTATTCCTGGACCTAAAAAAGGATTAGTATTCGTTAAGCATGCGGTCAAAGCAGGAACACAAGAACCGTTAAATCCTGCTGACTTTGTTCAAGAAAATCAAGCTGAAGAAGCTCAAGAATAAGGTATCTGAAAGGAGGATTTAACATGCCAAAACTAACTAAATTAAATCAAACAGGAAACAGTGTTGGTGAGGTCGAACTTTCAGATAGCGTATTTGGAATAAAGCCCAATCAACAAGCAGTATTTGATGTTGTAAAAGCGACATTAGCTGGGAAACGTCAAGGAACACATAATGCAAAATCACGTGGATATGTACGTGGTGGAGGACGCAAACCACATCAACAAAAAGGTAGTGGACGTGCCAGAGCAGGTACAATCCGTTCACCTCTTTGGAATGGTGGAGGAGTTGTATTTGGACCAACACCAAGAGATTATTCATTAAAGGTAAACCGTAAAGTTAAGCGTTTAGCTTTAAGAAGTGTCTTATCCCAAAAAGTTTTAGATAACACATTAACTGTTTTAGACGACATAACACTTGATCGTATTAAAACAAAAGATGTTGTAGAAATGTTAACGAATTTAGAGATATCTGGAAAAACAATAATCCTAACAGATCTTAAACAAGAAAACTTAGTATTATCTGCAAGAAACATTCCAGATGTAACTGTCAATACAACCGGACATGCCAGTGCGTATGACCTAATGTATTTTACAAACGTTGTATTAACAGAAGCAGCAGTTAAACAATATGAGGAGGTGCTTGGATAATGTTAGCTAGTGAAATTATCAAACACCCAATTATTACTGAAAAATCAATGTTACAAGTAGAAGAACAAAACAAATATACATTTAATGTCGATAAACGCGCCAACAAAATCGAGATTAAAAAAGCAGTAGAAGAGTTATTCGACGTTAAAGTCGTTAAAGTTAATAAAATGAGAACTGCTCCGAAACGAAAAAGAGTAGGACAGCACGAAGGTTTCAAACCTGTTATTGTTAAGGCTATAGTACAATTAGCTGAAGGCGACAACATTGAAATCTTTGCAGCGTAATTAGGAGGTTATTGTTATGGCTTTAAAGAAATATAAAGCGATGACGAATGGGCAACGACATATGACCACACTGGATTATTCCAATATTACAACGAATAAACCAGAAAAAACGTTAATTAAAATTTTAAATAAACGTTCAGGTCGTAACAGCCAAGGTAAAATCACTGTACGTCACCAAGGTGGCGGCGTAAAGAGAAAATACCGCGTTATCGATTTCAAACGAAATAAAGACAATATTCCTGGTAAAGTTGCAACATTAGAGTATGATCCAAACCGTAGCGCTCACATCGCATTAATTAAATATGCCGATGGGGAAAAACGTTACATCCTTGCACCAAAAGGATTAGAAGTTGGACAGACTGTTGTAAATGGACCAGAAGCAGATATTCAAGTAGGAAACGCCTTACCACTTGAAAACATTCCTGTTGGGACGACTGTTCATAATATTGAATTCCGTCCTGGTAAAGGTGGGCAAGTTGCTCGCTCTGCAGGTTCAAGTGCACAAGTTGTTGGACGGGAAAAGAAATACGTTCAAGTAAAACTTGCAAGCGGTGAATCCCGTAAATTCTTAAAAACATGTCGTGCAACAATCGGACGTGTTGGAAATGAAGATCATGAGTTAGTAACAATTGGGAAAGCCGGTAGAAATCGTCATAAAGGTATTCGCCCAACTGTACGTGGTTCTGTTATGAACCCAACTGATCACCCACATGGTGGTGGAGAAGGACGTCAACCAATCGGTATGAAGTCACCTGTTACACCTTGGGGTAAACCAACACTTGGTAAGAAAACAAGACGACGTAAGAAGAAAAGTAATAAGTTAATCGTCAAACGACGTAAGAAATAGAGAGGAGGAACTCTAAATGGCACGTTCAATTAAAAAAGGACCATTTTGTGACGATCATCTAATGAAAAAAGTTGAAAAGATGAACGAACAAAGTAAAAAGAAAGTAATTCAAACTTGGTCACGAAGATCAACAATCTTCCCTGAGTTTGTCGGACATACAATTGCAATTTATAACGGAAAAGAGCATGTACCTGTTTATATCACAGAAGATATGGTAGGACATAAACTTGGAGAGTTCGCTCCTACACGAATCTTTCGTGGACATAGCAAACAAAAAGCTAAAACAGAAGAAAAAGCAGTAAGAAAGTAGAGGAGATTTATAATGGAAGCAAAAGCAAGCGCTAAAATGGTACGTATCTCTTCTCGAAAAGTAAAACTTGTCATCGACTTAGTACGTGGTAAAAACGTAGGCGAAGCAATCGCTATATTAAACCATACACCAAGAGCCGCTTCACCAGTCGTTGAAAAAGTCATCAAATCCGCTGTAGCTAATGCAGAGCATAACTACAATATGGATATTGACAACTTATTTGTTAAAGAGATTTACGTAGGACAAGGACCTACTTTGAAGCGTTTCAGACCACGCGCACAAGGTAGAGCAACAGAGATTCTTAAACGAACCAGCCACGTTAATGTCGTTGTGGCTGAGAAAGAATAAAGGAGGGAATCACACATGGGTCAAAAAGTAAATCCAATAGGACTAAGAATTGGAATTAATAAAGACTGGGATTCTCGTTGGTACGCAGATAAAAATGATGTAGCAGATCTGTTACATGAAGATATCGCTATTCGTGAATACTTGGACAAATACTATGAAAATGCTGCTGTAAGCAACATTGAAATAGAACGTTCAAAAGGACGCGTACTTGTTACAATTCGCACCGCAAAACCAGGAATGGTATTCGGACGTGGATCTAGCATTAAAAATGAAGCTGTAGAATCTTTACAAAATCTAACGCAAAAAGAAGTATACTTAAATATACAAGAAGTTAAAAAACCCGATATGGATGCAACACTCGTTGCTAAAAATATCGCTTATCAACTAGAAAACAGAGCAAGTTTCCGCCGTGTTCAAAAGATGGCTATTCAACGTGCAATGAGAACTGGCGCAAAAGGTGTTAAGACACTCGTTTCTGGTAGACTTGGTGGTGCCGAAATGGCACGTTCTGAAGGATATCATGAAGGAAACGTTCCTCTTCACACACTCCGTGCAGACATTGATTATGCACAAGTTGAAGCACATACAACATATGGTAAACTTGGTGTTAAAGTCTGGATCTACAAAGGTGAGATCTTAGATGATACAATCAAACGTAAAGGAGGGAAAAAATAATGTTAACTCCGAAACGTACCAAATATCGTAGACCACATCGCGTGTCTTATGAAGGAAAAGCGAAAGGTGCGACAAACGTTGATTTTGGACAATATGGACTGCAAGCATTAAGTGGGTCTTGGATATCAGGACGCCAAATTGAATCAGCGCGTATTGCGATGACACGTTATATGAAACGTACTGGTAAAGTGTGGACAAGAATTTTCCCTCATATGGCAAAAACAGCGAAACCCTTAGAAGTACGCATGGGATCAGGTAAAGGTGCTCCTGAAGGATTTGTTGCTGTTGTTAAACGTGGGACAGTCATGTTTGAAGTGGCTGGTGTCAGTGAAGAAGTAGCACATGAAGCATTGCGTCTAGCTGCTCATAAACTACCTGTTAAAACAAAAGTAATTAAACGAGAAAGTGGTGGTTCTAATGAGAACTAATGAAATTAGAGAGATGGACACTACGAAATTAAAGGAAGAAATCAAAGCACTGAAAGGTGAGCTATTTGATCTTCGCTTCCAACAAGCCACAGGGCAATTAGAAAATACTGCTCGCATTGGTAAAGTTAAAAAAGCAATCGCTCGTATGAAAACAATTATCAACGAGCGTCGCAAGTAGACGAGGAGGATAGCTGATGGAAAGAAATAGTAGAAGAGTCTTAAGAGGAACAGTAACAAGTGATGTCAACAACAAAACAATTACAGTTGAAGTTGTTTACTATAACAAACATAGATTATATGGAAAACGCGTGAAAAACTCGAAGAAATTCGCAGTTCACGACGAAAATAACCAAGCTAAGGCTGGGGATTTCGTAAGAATAGTGGAAACTAGACCACTATCAAAAAACAAACGATTCCGTTTATTAGAGATTGTTGAAAAAGCATCTTAATAACTGGTAGCTTATAAGGAGGTTCTTATTATGATACAACAAGAATCACAATTGAAAGTAGCGGACAACTCTGGTGCACGTAGGGTAAAAGTCATTAAGATCTTAGGTGGAACAAGACGTAAATATGCTACAATCGGTGATATTGTAACAGTTTCAGTGAAAGCGGCCATGCCTGGTGGACAGGTTAAAAAAGGACAAGTCGTTCAAGCTGTTATTGTACGTACAAGAAGAGAAATCCGTCGTCGCGACGGAAGTTATATAAAATTTGATGATAAGGCTGCTGTACTTGTCAATGAAGATAGAAACCCAATCGGGACACGTATCTTTGGACCAGTAGCTAGAGAGTTACGTGATGAAGGATTTATGAAAATCGTCTCACTAGCTCCAGAAGTACTGTAAGAGTAGGAGGTAACCATGAAACTTAAAAAAGGTGACAACGTAAAAGTGATTAGCGGTAACTACCGTGGCATGGAAGGTAAAATCCTAAAAGTATTCCCCAAATCAGACAGAGTTATTGTTGAGGGTGTGAATACCATTAAGAAACATTCAAGTCCTACTCAAGCAAACCCAGAAGGTGGAATTTTAGAATACGAAGCACCAATCCACGCTTCTAATGTTATGTTTTTTGAAAAGAAAACAGGACCAACAAGAGTAGGTTATAAAACAATAACTGAAGATGGAGAAACAAGAAAAGTCAGAGTTTCTAAAAAATCTGGTGAGGTATTAGACTAATCAGAAAGGAGGATTTTACAGATGAATCGTTTACGTGAAAAATATAACGATACTGTACGCGAAGCACTCGTAAAAGAGTTCGATTATGATTCAATCATGGCAGCCCCTAAAGTTGAGAAAGTAGTTGTCAACATGGGTGTTGGTGATGCGAAGGATAATCCTAAAGTATTAGATGCGGCAGTAGAAGAACTAACCGAATTAACTGGACAAAAACCTGTTATCACACGTTCTAAAAAATCAATCGCAAACTTTAAAATTCGTGATGGCATGGCAATCGGATGCAAAGTCACCCTTCGTGGTGAAAGAATGTATCAGTTTTTAGATAAATTAATCGCAGTAGCCCTACCACGCGTTAGAGATTTCGCAGGGGTATCAAAAACCGCCTTTGATGGTAGAGGTAATTATACACTTGGTGTAAAAGAACAATTAATCTTCCCTGAAATCAATTATGATAAGGTGCAAAAAGTTAGGGGAATGGACATTGTCATGGTAACAACGGCTAATACAGATGAAGAAGGACGCGCATTACTTGCGAACCTTGGTATGCCGTTTCGTAAATAAGGAGGCTATTTATGGCAAAAAAATCACAAAAAGTTAGACAACGTCGTAAAGCGAAATTCTCATCAAGAGAATACTCGCGTTGCAAACGCTGTGGACGCCCACATGCGGTGTATCAAAAATTCGACCTGTGCCGTATTTGTTTCCGCGAATTAGCTTACAAAGGGCAAATACCAGGCGTTAAAAAAGCAAGTTGGTAAAAATAATATATTTTCCAAGTAATTGGAAGGAGGCAATTTTAAATGGTAATGACAGATCCTATTGCTGATATGTTATCTCGCATTGAAAACGCATGCCGTATGTCAAAAAAGACAGTGGATGTACCGAAATCAAATATTAAGAGAGATATCGTTGAAGTATTAAAAAAAGAAGGATATATCAAAGGATTTAAAGAAATCGATAAGGATGTTCAAGGACTTATCCGTATCGAATTAAAATATGTAAATGAAAATAGAGCCATTAAAGGGCTAAAGCGTATCAGTAAACCAGGTTTACGTGTATATGCTAAAACAAATGAAATTCCCAAAGTATTAAACGGTCTAGGAATTGCTGTTGTGTCAACTTCTAACGGAGTATTGACAGACAGAGAAGCACGTAAACAACGTGTGGGCGGAGAAATCCTAGCATATGTTTGGTAGAATCTAGGAGGTGCACATATGAGTCGTATTGGAAAACAACCTGTTTCTTTAAAAGAAAACGTTGAAGCAACTGTTACGGGTAACACCATAACAATTAAGGGACCTAACGGAGAACTTAGCTTTAATTTTCATGAAGAAATGGATGTTCAAGTAGAAGGATCAGAAATCGTTATTAAACGACCATCTGATTCAAAACAACATAGATCAGTCCACGGAACTACTCGCGCCATCATCAATAACTTAGTTGAGGGAGTAACCGCTGGATTTAAAAAGGAACTTAAACTGATTGGTGTTGGATATCGTGCGATGTTACAAGGGAAAAAACTTGTAATCAACGCTGGATACTCAAACCCAGTAGAAATGATTGTACCAGAGGGTATTACATTAGAAGTTCCCAAAAATACACAAATTATAGTTAAGGGTGCCAACAAACAACAAGTTGGTGCATACGCTGCAGAAATTAGAAAGGTTCGTCCACCTGAACCATATCTAGGTAAAGGTATTCGTTACGTCGATGAACATGTTCGTCGTAAAGAAGGAAAAACAGCCTTAACAACATCAGGTTAGGAGTGAATGATTAATGATTAAGAAAAAATCAAGAAATAAACTACGTCAGAAAAGACACTTACGTTCCAGAAAATCACTAGTAGGTACTCCTATACGTCCAAGATTAAGTGTATACAGAAGTTTGAACCATGTGTATGCGCAAGTGATTGATGATGTGAATGGAGTGACACTAGCAAGTGCCAACTCAAAAGAACCAGACTTTAGTTTAGACAATGGTGGAAATGTTGAAGCAGCTAAAGTTGTAGGAAAATTAATTGGAGAGCGCGCACTAGCCAAAGACATTGAAAAAGTGGTCTTTGATAGAAGCGGTTATCAGTATCACGGTCGCGTTAAAGCACTCGCAAACGGTGCACGTGAAGCCGGACTAAAATTCTAGATAGGGAGGTTACAATATGGCAAGAAGAAATAGAAACTCTCGCAGACGTCAACCAAAAGAATATGAAGAGAGAGTCGTAAATATAAGCCGTGTGACAAAGGTAGTAAAAGGTGGACGTAACTTCACATTTAGTGCTTTGGTTGTTATCGGAAATAAAAAAGGAAAAGTTGGATTTGGTACAGGAAAAGCAAAAGAAGTACCAGATGCCATTAAAAAAGCTATACAAGCTGCAAAACGTAATTTAGTGGAAGTACCACGCTTTGGTACAACAATTCCACATGAAGTCACAGGACGCTACAGTGGTGGAAATGTATTTTTAAAACCAGCTGTTGGTGGGACTGGAGTTATCGCAGGAGGCGCTGTTCGTGCGGTATTAGAACTTACAGGAATTGAAGATATTCTATCAAAATCATTAGGGAGTGCAACACCAATCAACGTTGTTCGCGCAACATTTGAAGCGTTAAAAGGGCTGCGTACAGCAGAGGAAATCGCTCAAACTCGTGGATTAACTAGAGAGGAAATGTTAAGCTAATGAAACAACTTAATATTACACTTAAAAAGAGTTTAAATGGTAGAAATCAAAAACAGCGCAACACAGCAAAAGCATTAGGACTTACTAAATTACGAAAAACAGTAACTAAAAACGATACACCTACTATTAGAGGTATGATTCGTCGTATCTCCCATTTAGTAGAAGTGTCTGAGAAGTAGGAGGATACTATGAAGTTATCGAACTTAAAACCAACTCCTGGTTCAAAACACTCAAGAAAAAGAGTCGGTAGAGGTCCAGGAAGTGGCATAGGAAGCACATCTGGTCGAGGGCAAAATGGTCAGAACTCACGTTCTGGTGGAAGAACGCGTCCTGGATTTGAAGGTGGACAAACACCACTATTTAAACGTTTACCCAAACGTGGATTCAATAATTACACACGTCAAGAATTTTCTGTGGTAAATGTCGAACAATTAAATAATTATGATGAAGGAACAGTTATTACACCCGAGTTATTATTAAATGATAAACTCGTTAAGAAATTACTCGATGGTATTAAAATACTTGGAGATGGGGACCTATCTGTTAAATTAACTGTTAAAGCACATAAATTTTCAAAAAGTGCGAAACAGAAAATAGAAGCAGTTGGTGGAAACACTGAGGTGATCTGATATGGATAATATACTTGCCGTACTCAAAAACAAAGAAGTGCTGAAAAAAGTATTATTTACCCTCTTAGCCTTTTTCATCTACAAAGTAGCAACGTATATTCATATACCATTAATTGATCCCGCAGTCATTGCTCAATTCTTTGAGCAATCAGAAAGTGGTATCTTAGGGATTGCAAACGCCCTAACTGGTAACGCCCTTAAAAACTATTCAATTATCGCACTTGGTATTGGTCCATACATTACAGCGTCAATCGTTGTACAATTACTACAAATGGACATTGTACCACTGTTAAAAGAATGGTCTGAAGAAGGCGACACTGGAAAACAAAAAATTAACCAACTTACACGTTATTTAGCTATTGGAATGGCATTTGTGCAAGCACTTGCGATGACCTTTGGATTTCGTTTAACAGGAAATGCAATTTTTAATATTGGTGTTGAGAATGTTAACTTCTTCACCTATACATACCTAGCAATCATCATGACAGCCGGGACAGCATTCTTACTTTGGTTAGCGGATCAAATTACCATGCGTGGAATTGGAAACGGAACAAGTATGATTATTGTCGCTGGTATTGTTAGTGGAATGCCCAACATGATCTCAAGTTTAGTCGGTGAATATATCACCGCCGATGCAGCTACTTATGCAAGCTATGTGACATTTGCTATTGTTATGTTAGTTTATATTGCTGTTATCTTCTTTGTTACGATTATGCAAAGTTCATTCCGTAAAATACCGATTCAATATTCTAATAGACCCGCAGCACAACGCTTCCAAGGAAGAAGTGACTCTAATATCCCACTGAAAATTAATTCAGCTGGTGTTATCCCTGTTATCTTTGCGGTAACCATTTTATCGATTCCGACAACCGTACTGAACTTCTTACCGAATGTTCAAAGTACCACAATCGGACTCTGGTTAACAGAAATGTTTACTTATCAAAGACCTCTAGGATATGTCACATACGTTGTCTTAATCTTTATCTTTGCTTTCTTCTATGCATTTGTACAGATCAACCCAGAAAAAGTCGCAGACAATCTCCAAAAACAAAATGCGTATATTCCTGGTGTTAGACCTGGTATTCAAACAGAAGATTATATTTCAAAGACATTATTTAGAATTACGATTATTGGGGCAACATACTTAGTCTTTGTCGCATCATTACCAATCTTTGCATCAATGATTTTTGGTCTACCACAGTATGTACAAATTGGTGGAACAAGTCTACTCATCGTTGTTGGTGTAGCGATTGAAACAACCAAACAAATAAAAACACAAACGCAGCAACAAACATATTCCGGATTCATTAAGTAAGGACATTTATGAAATTTCTTATAATGGGTCCACCCGGTGCCGGAAAAGGAAGTCAAGCAGCGCGTATTAAAAATCATTTAGACATCACGAGTATTTCAACAGGACAAATGTTTCGTGACGCTTACAAGGCGGGCGATCCGATTGGAATTAAAGCAATGACGTACATTGAAGATGGGAATTTAGTCGATGATAAAACAACAAATAATATCGTCTGGCAACGTCTCACCTCTGATGAACAGCTAGAAAACTTTATTCTTGATGGATATCCCCGCACCGTCAACCAGGCAAAAGCCTTAGATGACATGTTGGATAAATTAGATACCAAATTAGATGGTGTTTTAAACATCTTAATTAGCGAAGACGTTTTATTCGAACGAATGGAACAACGCCGCGTCTGTAAAGACTGCGGAGCAACCTATCACCTAACATTCAAACCTCCGATTAAGGAGGGTGTGTGTGATGTGTGTGGTGGCGCGCTATATCAACGACAAGATGACAAACATGAATCTGTTAAAAATCGTCTAGAAATCTATAAAAACAAAACAAAACCACTACTTGATTACTATGATAAAAAAGGTATTCTATATAATATTAATGGGATGCAAAGTTTTGAGAATGTTCACGAAGATATTATGTTGGTATTGGAGGATTTATAATGGTCACAGTTAAATCACAACGTGAAATCGATTTAATGAAAAAAGCGGGCAAGATTGTGGCAAAAGCACATGAAGTTGTCTCACAAGCTATTAGACCAGGTATTACAACAAAAGAACTTGATACAATCGTTGAACAAACTATTATAGGATTAGATGCAGAGCCCTCTTTCAAAGGATATGGTGGGTTTCCTGCGAGTGCTTGTATTTCAATTAATGAAGAAGTTGTCCATGGGATTCCAAAAGAAGACCGTACACTTAAAAATGGTGATATCGTCAGTATTGATATTGGCGCAGAGTATAAAGGGTATCATGGTGACAGCGCTTGGACATACAAGGTTGGAACTATTGATAAAAAGACCCAAGACTTACTTGATGTGACCAAACAATCACTTTTTGAAGGACTCAAACAAGCAACAGCAGGGAATAGATTAACAGACATTTCTCACGCAATTCAAACCTATGCAGAGACACATGGATTCAGTGTGGTTAGAGAATTTGTTGGACACGGACTTGGACGTAAACTCCATGAAGATCCCCAAATTCCTAACTTCGGATTACCAAACAAAGGGATCCGGTTAAAAGAAGGTATGACCTTTGCTATTGAACCAATGATAAATATGGGACGAAAAGACGTTAAGGTACTTGAAGACAACTGGACAGCAATCACAATTGATGGTTTGCCTAGTGCCCACTTTGAACACTCAATTCTAATTACAAGTGGAAAGCCAGTTATTCTTACACAAGGCATTAAGGAGGAATAAAGATGGATAAAGAAGAAAAATTAGAAGTGAAAGGTGAGGTTGTTGAAGCTTTACCGAATACAGAATTTAGAGTTAAATTAGAAAATGATCACGTTATTCGCGCACACGTTTCTGGTAAGATCCGTATGCATTACATTCGCATCTTACCAGGTGATAAAGTAACGGTAGAACTATCACCTTACGATTTAACACGTGGCCGTATAACTTATCGTCATAAGAAGTAAAATCTTTAAGGAGGAATTAAAGATGAAAGTAAGAGCATCCGTAAAAAAAATATGTGATAAATGCAAAATAGTTAAACGCAAAGGTACTGTAAGAGTGATTTGCGAGAACCCTAAACATAAACAACGACAAGGTTAATAGGAGGTGCACTTGAATGGCACGTATATCTGGTGTTGATATTCCAAGAGACAAGAGAATTGTTATTTCATTAACATATATCTTTGGAGTTGGAAAATCATCAGCACAAAAAATCTTAGAAGTAACAAACATCGATGAAAATACACGCGCAAAAGATTTAACAGAAGACGAACTTGTTCGTCTAAGAAGCGAAGTTAGCAACTACGTAGTAGAAGGAGATCTTCGCCGAGAAGTTAAAGAAAATATTAAACGTTTGAAAGAAATTGGAAGTTACAGAGGATTGCGCCACAGAAGAGGTCTTCCTGTACGCGGACAAAAAACACGTAATAATGCTCGTACACGTAAAGGTCCGAAGAAAACTGTAGCTCGTAAAAAAGCCGTAAAAGGTAATACGTAAGAAGGAGGAACTTTAAATGGCACGTAAACAAACCAATAAGAAAAATACAAAGAAAAGAAAAAAACGTCGTGTGAGAAAGAATATTCCTTCTGGAATAGCACACATTCATTCGACTTTCAATAACACAATCATCACCGTTACTGATAAAAAAGGGAATGCCATTGCTTGGAGCAGTGCAGGTGCACTTGGTTACAAAGGTAGCCGTAAGTCAACACCGTTTGCTGCACAACTTGCAAGTGAAGCTGCTGCGAAAGCAGCAATGGAACACGGTGTTCAAAAAGTAGAAGTTTCTGTTAAAGGACCTGGTCCTGGTAGAGAAGCTGCAATTCGTGCTTTACAAACAGCTGGATTAGATATTTCATCAATTAAAGATGTTACAGCATATCCACATAATGGATGTCGTCCACCTAAAAAAGCACACGGATAGATCAAAGGGAGGTTGTTCATTTGAAAGATTTAAAATTTGAGAAACCAGAGACATCAATTGAAGTTTTAAATGATGAAAATACTTATGGTAAATTTCTCATTTTACCACTAGAACGTGGGTATGGTGTCACACTGGGGAATTCCCTACGTAGAATCTTGTTATCATCATTACCTGGTGCAGCAATCGTTAATTGTGAGATTGATGGTGCCGATCACGAGTTTTCAAGTTTACAAGGTGTGGTTGAAGATGTGACAGGTATCGTACTTAACTTGAAAGAAGTTATCTTGCGAATTGATAATGATGATCCTGATGTAGAAAAACGTTTAGAAATCTATGTCGAAGGACCTCATGAAGTAACTGCAAAAGATATTATTTGTGATAATGAAGTTAGAATCATCAACGAAGACAAACACATTGCAACTGTTAACGAAGGACCCCTTCGTATTATTATGACAGCTCGTAAAGGCATTGGATATGTTGGTGCAAACGAGAATAAAAAATTCATTAACCGTTCGATGATAGGTGTAATACCAATTGATAGTATTTATACCCCTGTTGAACGCGTAAACTATAGTGTCGATAAAGCATCAAGTGGCGATGCTGAACATGAGAAACTAGAACTTGAAATCTGGACTGATGGATCAGTGACACCACAAGAATCAATCGCACTTGCTTCACAAATGATGATTGAACACTTAAACGTAATGGTAGAACTAAGCGGAAAAGTTAAAGAAGAAGAATTAATGGTCGAAACAGAAGACGAAGAAAATTCTCAAATATTAGAAATGCAAATTGAAGATTTAGACTTATCAGTTAGAAGTTATAACTGCCTAAAACGCGCTGGCATCAACAATGTCGATGAACTCACAAAACGGACAGAAGAAGACATGATGAAAGTTCGTAACTTAGGTAAAAAATCACTCAAAGAAGTGAAAACAAAACTAGATGATCTTGGTCTTCACCTTGCAAGACACTAACAGGAGGTTTTAATATGGCTGGATATAATAAATTAAACCGTCGTAGTGACCTAAGAAAAGCAACACTACGTGACTTAGTCACACAGCTAATCTTACATGACAGAATTACGACAACAAAAGCAAAAGCAAAAGAACTAAAAAGACTAGCTGACAAAATGGTTACATTAGGTAAGAAGAATACTGTTCAAGCACGCCAACAAGCTGCACAAACAGTAAGAACTTTGAAAACAGAAGACGGTCAAACAGCGCTTAAGCGTCTGTTTGATGATATTGCTCCCCGTTACGCTGATCGTAATGGTGGATATACCAGAATCTACAAAATGGGACCAAGACGCGGAGATGCCGCAGAAATGGCAATCATTGAATTTGTAGAATAATCAACAAATAAAACAAAACTAGAGAATTTTTCTCTAGTTTTTTTGTGCTTTAGTTTACATTACACAGAATTTAAGTTATTATAAAATTGTAACAGTTACAATATAAGGAGGTCATAACATGAATCAACAATTTAGAGAACTTTGTAAAGATAAAAACATCAGTCCGTCTATTACACGCGAAAGTGTTTACGATTACCTAGATGGGAATGAAACACATCCAACCGTGGATGAAATATATAAAGAATTAAAACCTAAACTACCCACATTATCAAAGACAACGGTTTATAACATCTTAAAGTTGTTTACGAAAGAAGATATAATCTTAGAAATTAATACCCGTGAACACAAAAAGCGTTACGAACTCAACAATGAAGATCATGCGCATTTTACGTGTGATATGTGTGGGCAAATTTATGATTTACCTAAAGTTGAAGTCAATTATAATTTAGGTGGCTTTAACGGATTTCATATTAAACATGAAGAGGTTAATTTACGCGGTGTCTGTAAAGACTGCCGAGACAAATAAACCTTTGACTTGTATTTAACAGACATGCTATATGGTACCTCCAAGATATATAGTAATGTTGCACCGACGTTAAATGATAAAATTTTTCTCCATTCTCTTGAAAAGAAGTCTCTCAATGAGACTTCTTTTTTTGGTGTTATTTTTCTGTGATCCAAGCATCTGCCCAATTGTGCAAGGCATCTAATACAGGCGCTAAACCAAGTCCTTTTTTTGTCAAACTATATTCGATACGAACAGGCCTTTCAGGATAAACATCGCGGTAAATAATACCTTGTTCTTCTAGTTCTTTTAATCGAGATGATAAGACTTTTGAGCTCACAGTGATTTCTTGTTCTAGTTCACTAAAACGTTTAGATGAATCAAGTAATTGGTGAATAATGAGTCCTACCCAACGTTTACTTAGGAGTTTAACAGCTTCTTCAAATTTTGGACAAATTTTTTCCATATGAACACCTCTATATTCAGTATACTACATTACCTATAAAAAGCAAATTACTTTACAAAAACAACTAATAAATATATAATTAGTTACATAAAGTAAGTGAATAAATTTAAAGGAGAGTATAATGGATAGATTAAAAATAGGTATCATATTAGGTAGTACAAGAGAAGGTAGAGTTAGTCCACAAGTTGGAAAATGGCTGTTAAGTAAAGTCGAGAAGACAGAAGTGGATTTTGAAGTGATTGATATAAAAGAGTATAATTTAGAACTCTTAGGCACAACAGATGATATGATATCGGTTGAAGCATGGAATCAAAAACTTGGTGAATTCGATGGCTTTATCTTTATTGTTTCAGAATATAATCATAGTATTTCAGCAGCCTTAAAAAATGCACTAGATCTCGCAAAAGATGCATGGGTTGATAAAGTAGCTGGCATTGTTAGTTACGGTAGTGCTGGTGGGGCACGCGCGGCTGAACATCTACGTAATATTTTGGCTGAATTACAAGTTGCAACTGTGAGGGGTCATGTATTATTATCATTATTTCTAGATTTTGAAAACTTTAATGACTTCAAACCACGTGATTTACATGATGGGAATATTAAGGAACAATTGTCTCAGTTAATAAGATGGGGAAGAGCTTTAAAATCAGTTCGAAACTAAAATAGAAAAAGCACATTTTGTGCTTTTTTTTAAAAATTAATCAATGGACTCTAATTACTTCTTTAATTGTGCTATAATAAAGAAGAAATTTAGAGGTGATTTAATGAATTTTAGTTCTAAAAAGTATGTGTATTTTGCCTTTATTTGGCATGGTTTTTTTCTAGCAATAACCGTTGCGATGTTAGATTTGAATACGGTTTTTCCTACCCTTATCACGAAGTTAACGGGAAATAAAATTGTCTTTGGTGCACTCTATAGTGTGATGCTTAGTGTACCACTTGTTTTTAATGTTGTGTTTAGTCATTTGCTGAAGAAAAAAACCCATAAAAAGAAATATTTATTACTGGGAATGTATTTAAGAGGGCTGAGTTTTTTAGGAATGGCTGTTGTAACATATTACTTTGCGTTGACAAATCCGAGTTTAACAGTACTTAGTTTCTTCTTTTTTGTGTTTTTATTTAGTATAAGTGCTGGGTTTGCTGGTATTTCTTATACGGATATAATCGCCAAAAGTGTTACTAAAAAAGAACGGGCTAGTCTTTTTTCTATCAAGCAATTTTTTAGTAGTAGTGGAGCCTTTTTAGGAGGCCTTATTATCTCTCGTATTTTCACTTTTGATACGGTGTTTCCAACTAATTTTGCAACGTCTTTATTTGTTGGCTTTATTGGTCTTTTCATTGCCTCTTTAGGGTTTGTCTTTTTAAATGAAAAACCTAGTGTTATTGATGAGGATAATACATACTCTTTAAAAGAATATATAAAAGCTATTCCCAAGACACTAAAAAAGGATGAAAGTTTTAAATATTTCATCATTGTGGAAAACATAACTGGCTTTAGTATTATGATTTTACCGTTTTATATGGTGTTTGCGCGAGAATCATTTAATTTAGGAAATGAGTATATTGGTATTTATTTGCTTGTCCAAACAGTTGGGACGATATTCTCTAATATTGTTTGGGGGATTGTAGCAAACAAACTCAGTTCTAAACATGTGGTCATGATCTGTATTATACTGGGGGGAATCAACCCAATATTAGCACTTATTTTAAGTCAAACAACCCCTGTTTATTTTGGGATTATATTCTTTATAATCGGGTTTATGATTTCTGGTCGTAAAGTTGGCTTCAGTCCGTACTTATTAGATTTAACACCCAATGTTAAACGTGTTGAATATTTAGGTATTAGAGGATCATTAAATGTGTTGGTTGTTGTGTTACCGCTTTTAGCGGGGGTATTAATTACTGGTCTTGGCTTTGTACCAACCTTTATTTTAGTTTCTGTGATGATGGTTGTGGCATTTATCATTCTAAGACGTATCTCAGATGAACAAGCGTGTGAATTTTGTTAGAAGGAATATTTCTTGTTCCTTCTTTTTTACTTAAATCAGTGTATTTTAAATCGTAATTTGTTATAATGTGTGTGGTATGGAGTTGATTGTATGGCATATATAAAATTAGACAATGTTTCATTTAACTATCGTAAAGACCAACCTGTCTTAAAAAATATCTCTTTAGAGATTAATAAAGGCGATTGGGTGAGTATACTAGGACATAATGGGAGTGGAAAATCAACGCTGGCGAAGTTGTTGATTTATTTACTTAAAGCAGATAAAGGAACCATTGAAATTGATGGGGTAAAACTCACTGAAAAAACAGCTTTAGATATTAGAAAAAAAATAGGTATCGTATTTCAAAATCCGGACAATCAATTTGTTGGGGTGACGGTGGAAGATGATATTGCTTTTGGGATGGAAAATTTATGTTTTGATCGTGCTAAAATTCTTCAACGAATAGAAACGTATTCTAAAAAAGTCAACATGCATCAGTACTTAAAAAAGGAACCCCATAATTTAAGTGGAGGTCAAAAACAACGTGTCGCTATTGCTGGTATTTTAGCAATGGATACTGATATATTAATTTTTGATGAAGCAACCAGTATGCTTGATCCCGCGAGTCGTGATCAAATCATGGATTTTATCAAACAATTAAAAGCAGAAGGTAAAACGATTATTACAATCACACACGATATGAAAGAAGCGATTAAAAGTAATAATATTATTATTTTGAATAAAGGTGAAGTATTAGCTCAAGGCGATACTAAAAAGATTTTGACAGACAAGCGTCTGTTAAATACGTCTAATCTTGAGTTGCTCTTACCGCTTAAATTAATGCATCGCTTAAAACAAGAAAATATCCATAACGAAGAACTAGGTGAGATTTTATGGCAATTAAGTTTAAACGCGTAAATTATATCTACCAAGGGATGGATGGGACACCTTTCAGAGCATTAAAAGATATTAATTTAACCATCGAAGAAAAAGGGGAGTTTATTACCCTTATTGGCGAAACTGGAAGTGGAAAATCAACCTTAGTACAACATATGAATGCCTTGATTAAACCAACAAGTGGTCAAGTGGAAATATATGGGATTAAAATTGAAGAAACGAAAAAGAAAAGTAGCAAGATTAAACTGAATCCATTGCGCCAAAAAATTGGACTTGTGTTTCAGTTTCCTGATTATCAATTATTTGAAGAAACGGTAGAGCGAGATATCATGTTTGGTCCAATGAATTTTGGCATCTCTAAAGAAGAAGCAAAAAAACGTGCCAAAGAAGTGATCCAACTCGTGGGACTTGAAACGGGTTATTTAGAACGTTCACCCTTTAATTTAAGTGGTGGAGAGAAAAAACGGGTTAGTATTGCTGGTATTTTGGCCATGGAACCTGATATTTTAGTCTTAGATGAACCAACAAGTGGTCTTGATCCTAAGGGCCGTGATGAATTATTAGAGTTATTTTTATCCATTCATAATAAACTAAATAATACCGTTTTAATCATTACCCATGATATGAATACCGTTTATCAGTATGCGAGTCGCGTCCTTGTGATGAATGATGGAAATCTAGTATTTGATGGAAAGCCTATTGATTTATTTGCGAGTCCTAAGTTAAGCAGCTGGAATTTAGATAAACCAGATTTGATTGATCTTTGTGATAAACTTAGTGAACGGCTAAATATCACCTTTGAAAACTACCCGAAAGATTTAGAAAAAGTTGTCGCAAGAATTAAGGCGGGATACCATGAATAATATTATTATTGGACAATATATCCCTGGCACGTCTTATCTATATAAATTAGACCCCCGCAGTAAAATATTATCGTTAGTTTTATTAATGGTGGCAACATTCGTCTTAGATACGATGACTGGGATGTTAATCTTTTTAGGCGCCATGGTTATCTTACTTCTAAGTGGCAAGATATCGATTACGAGAGTCTTAAATGGGCTTAAACCTATTTTTGTGTTATTGATGTTTACCTTTACGTTTCAAGCGTTATTTGTGACAACCGGAACGCTTTATATTGATGAAATACTCCATTTTAATTATTATACTATTACAGCAAGTCTGCTAGTATTTCTTACATGGTTTTTTTCAAAGAAATATATCAAGTATAGTATTCTTTATTTTTTGTTGATGATTGTGTCTATTATTTTGGTTTTGATCTATCTACCACAAGGAACTGACTTTGCTAGTACACCGTTACAAATATATCAAGGTGGGGTCGAAGGAGCGCTCTTTATTATGATGCGCCTTATTATCATCGTGACACTATCAACCATCTTAACCCTAACAACTAAACCAACTGATTTAACACTTGGATTAGAAAAGTTATTAAAACCCCTTAAAATTATCAAAATCAGTAGTGAAGAAATTGCCCTAATTATTTCTATTGCCCTGCGTTATATTCCGACCTTACTAGATGAGGCAAACAAGATTATGTTAGCCCAAGCATCTCGAGGGGTAGATTTTAAAGAAGGGAAGTTAAAAGATAAAATTGTCCAAATTGTTAGTTTATTAGTACCAATGTTTATTATTAGTTTTAAACGCAGTGATGAACTAGCCAATGCGATGGAGGCAAGAAACTTTGTGCCCGGGCAAAGAAGAACCCGTTTACACGTCTTACTGTGGCACAAGTTAGATTCTTACACGGTGTTACTATCTAGTTTAGTCTTTGTGTTTGTGATTGTAATCACGGTGATTAGATGAGTATTTTAACAGATTATTATAACGCGATAGAAGCAAAAGATTATGAGAGATTAGAATCGTTGTTATATGAGCCGCTTTTTGGTATTAGAACCTATGAAGAAAAACTCTTGTTCAGCAAAGAAGAACTGTTAAAAGAGATCAAACATAATACCTACCCCACAATTGAAATTCACGAAGATAAAAAAATACACAAGACCATTCATGCAGAACTGCGCATCAATGATCTAAATGTGATTGTAAAAGCAGAAATGAAAAAGGGTAAAATTATTAAAATTTATGAAACAATTGACACCTTTAAAACACGGTTAAAATGCCTTGTAACTTATGATGGATCATCTTTTTTTGGATTCCAAAAACAAGATAATACAACCAACACCATCCAAGAATCAATGGAAAAAGCTTTAACAAAAGGACTAAAAGAAACTATCATTCTAAAACCCAGTGGTCGCACAGATAAAGGTGTTCATGCGATAAAGCAAGTTATTCACTTTGATACAACCACGAAAATCCCCATCAAAAATCTAAAACCTCACTTAAATAAGTTTTTAGTAAACGCCATCCATATAAAAAAAATCACAGAGGTACCCATTACCTTTCATGCACGTTTTGATGCGGTTTTGAAACATTATATGTATAAGATTAACACCAACCACTATAATCCGATACAGCGGCAATATGAGTGGTATGTTAGTGGGTTATCTGCGCGTAAAGTAAAAAAAGAACTTAAACGCTTTTTAGGAACACACGATTTTCAAGCATTCACTAAAACAACAAAGAAAGATACCATCAGAACGGTAAAAAAAATTAATGTTAAAAAACATAGAAACTATCTTGAAATTAACATCATTGGGCCAGGATTCTTACGTTATATGGTGAGAAACATGATTGGGGTTGCGGTTTATAATGCCACACATGAAGACCCCATTTCTATTGCTGAATTGTTTACGAAAAAGTCCTCTGATTTACATAGTCAGATTGCGCCTGCTGCAGGTCTTTATTTAAAAGATGTTTCTTACACGAAATGACTCAACAAAAAAATAACAATATCTGTTTGGATATTGTTATTTTCTATGGGTGAGATAGCGTGTGATGCGTAAAGCAAATAAAATCAAAATACCAAAGACACCGATAATACCTGGTAAGAAGATAACCTCAATGAATGATTCTTGTAACCACGTTTTATTAATCAATAGCATTAAAAATAAGAATATGGCAAGCAATATACAAAAGACACCACCGATCAAAGCCATTAGTTCAATTAGAAAGTTAAATTTTGTTTCAAACCAATCAAGTAACAAATTAATTTTTCGTTTCATGAATACGCTCCTTTTTAAAGATCTTCTTTGTAATGAATTTATTCACAAACATTAATATACCAATACCAATTATTAACCCAATTGTATCGAGCAATATATCAATAATTTGAAAGGCTCTACCAGGGATGAAGTATTGATGAATCTCATCAAATATAGCGTAGGTTATTCCCGCAAAAAGCGCCATTAATTCTTTTGTTTTGACAGATAAAAAAGCAACATAATAAGCATTCAACAACACCATTCCCAGGACGATATATAAAAATATATGCGCGAGTTCCCTAATGTAGGGAATTAATAAGTTACTGATTAGGCGACTTAAAAAGGTGGGTGAAATAGCTGCGATGTCAGTTAGAAATAAAACAATAAATTGACTGGACTCTGTTGAGGCGTCACTTGGTTGATGGGAAAATATAAAAATGATGCCCATCCAAAGGATTAAACTAATAATTGATAAATTTTTCTTCATAAATATCCCTTCTTCAATGTTATTATACCTTATTTTTAAACTATTATTCAATTGCTACTTAAAAAAATTAAAAAAGAGGCGTGTCTGTGATACAATTAAACTAAGGAAGTGATTTTATGAAGAATTTTGAGTTTCATAATCCAACTAAAATTTATTTTGGAACAGAAACAACAAAGAAACTAGGAACCTTATTAAAAGACGTTGGTAAACGTGTCTTACTTGTTTATGGGCGCTCTAGTATTAAAAAGATTGGACTTTATTCAACCGTTATAGATCAGTTAGAAGCTGCGAATATTGCGTATTTTGAACTTAGTGGGGTTAAACCTAATCCCCGTATTGAAACGGTTCGAAAAGGCGCTAAGATGTGTAAAGAAAACAACATTGATGTGGTACTAGGTGTAGGTGGTGGAAGTGTCATTGATTGTTCTAAGGGTATTGCTCTAGGAGCAAAATACGATGGTGATCCTTGGGATATTTATATGCGTAAAGAAACGCCAAAGGCAGCACTTCCTGTTGTAAGTATTTTAACATTGAGTGCAACTGGAACAGAAATGAATGGAAATAGTGTCATCACGAATCTCAAAGAGAAAAAGAAAAAAGGCTTTGGGTCGATATTAAGTTATCCCGTTTTTTCTATTTTAGATCCAACTCATACCTATAGTGTTTCTAAACATCAAACTGGGTGTGGGATTGTTGATTCGTTAACCCACGTCTATGAATTTTATTTTAGTCAAGATGATAACTATTTAAATAATCGTATTTGTGAATCGATTATGAAAACTGTTATACACTATGGCCCGATTGCGTTAAAAGACCCGAATAATTATGAAGCTAGAAGCAATCTAATGTTTTCTTCAACACTAGCTTTAAATGGTTTAACAGGTTTTGGTAAAGACTTTGATGGATATAACCACACCACTGAACATGTGTTAAGTGCTTATTGGGATATTGCCCATGGAGATGGTCTAGCCATTACCGCACCACACTGGATGTCTTATATTTTAGATAAAACAACCGTTGATAAATTTTATGAATTTGCGGTGAATGTCTGGGGCATCAAACCAGGGAAAGACCGTATGAAAGTGGCTAATCAAGGAATTCGAAAAGTCTTTGACTTTTATGAATCACTCGGTATGCCACTGTATTTAAAAGATGTTAATATTACTGATCCAGATCTTGATCTAATTGCAGAAGAAGCAGTGACTAATAATGCTTTAGGTAAATTTAAAGTTCTGACAAAACAAGATATCAAAAACATCTTAAAAAACGCACTATAAGGAGAAAAAATGGTAGACAAATTAATTGAATTATTCAAAGAACAAGACTATGATGCAATTTTACTAACGGGGCTTGAAAATCCAAAAGCTGCTTTGAATTTACGCTATATTACAAAGTATACGGGTAGTTTTGGGATTGCGGTTATTACTGAGGAAAAACAGTTTTTCCTAACAGATTTTAGATATCGCGATCAAGTGCAAATGGAAGTACCAACCTTTGAATTTGTAGAAATTTCTGGTAACTATATTCCCAAATTAGAAGTTGTGATTAAAAAAAACAACATAAAAAAACTTGGGTTTGATAAAAACATGCGTTTTAGTGAATATGAACTTTACAAGAAACTACCTTGTGAGCTAGTACCAATGGATGAGTTAGTTGAATCCTTAAGAGAAGCTAAAACAAAACAAGAAATTGAGACGTTAAAAATAGCTTGTCAAATTACAGATGAAGCACTTGAAGAAACATTGAGTGAGTTTAAACTGGGCATGACAGAACGTGATTTAGAGATCAAACTAAAAAATAAAATGATTGAAAAAGGTGCCGATAAAACTTGGGACCGTTTCATTGTTGCAAGTGGTGCTAGAGGAGCTATGCCACATGGTATGGCAACAGATAAAGTAATTAAAAAAGGTGAACTTGTCACCTTTGATATTGGGTGTTGGTATGACGGATATAGTTCTGATTTAACACGAACTGTAGCTGTTGGTAAAATCAGTGCTGAACAAACAGAAATTTATCAAGTTGTCAAAGATGCACAAGCCTTAGCACTTAACAAGGCCAAAGCAGGTATGACAGGTAAAGAACTCGATGCTGTTGCGCGTGACTATATTGAAAAAGAAGGATATGGTGACTACTTTAAACACGGGTTAGGTCATGGTCTTGGATTAAATGTTCATGAAGGACCACGTGTTTCAAAAACAAACGATAAACCGTTGAAAGAAGGCGCATGTGTTACGATTGAACCAGGGATTTATATTACTAATTTTGGTGGTGTCCGTATTGAAGATGATGTCATTTTAACTAAGGATGGCTGCACCATTTTAAATGCGTTTCCTAAAACGTTAATCAATATATTAAACGATTAATTAAGTGATAATTTTTTTAGTTATTGCACTCATTGCATTACTCGCAGGCGTTGTCAAAGGTGTGAGTGGGTTTGGTAGTAGTTTGGTAACCATTCCCTTACTCGTTTTATTCTTACCTATCAAAGAGATTGTTGTGATGATGATTACGTTTAATGTTGTTTTAAACTTGTTGTTATTGTTTGAAAACAAAGATTTCAGTTTATCCTTTGTTAAACATGTGATCCCAATCATTTTAAGTGGAACAGTCTTCACCTTTGTGGGACTAACATTCTTAGAAGAACTAAACGAAGAAGTTGTCACATTAATTGCTGGTGGATTAATTATTGCGGCAGTGATTATTAAATCAGGTATCATTAAAGTTCAATTAAAAGACACCTTGTTTTTTCAAGTTATTGTTGGAGCACTAAGTGGTCTTGGTAACGGGATTGCCTCAGTTGATGGACCACCTGTCGTGTTTTATCTAACCAGTATTAAAGCGAAAAAAATTCGCTTTAAACATACACTTGCAGCCCATTTTTTAATCATGGGACTGATTGCTGTTATATTTTTAATCATCAAACAAGCCTACACACTTACCATTATTAAAAACACGCTCTTTTTTAGTGTTTTTGCTGTAAGTGGATTAGTTGGCGGAATGATGATTTCCAAACGATTAAATGAAGAAAAGTTTTCAAAGCTTGTGTTATTTTTATTAATTGGACTTGTGTTATTCATGTTTAAAGATATACTACTATAACATCATTGGAGCTGATAGTATGCCACAAATAACGAATATTATAGAAACGTTTAATAAGAAAGTAAAAGCAGCTGTTAAAAAAAGAATGATCATTTTATTACGTATTAATAGTGTGTTATTTATCGGGACTGGCGTGTTTGGATATTTAACGACGACAAATGATACTAATTTATTTGTTGTGTTGTTTTTCGCCAGTGGATTTTTATTACTCATTGGCGGTATTTTACAACTTATTTTTTATCTTGTAAAACCAGAAAAACCAACCTTTAATTATCTGTATGAGAAAATGATAAATGATATCAATGAAGATACCTCAAATGATTATACCATAACGTATGAGGCGTATGTTAAAGATAAAGAAGTGATTAGACGCGCTGGTGTATTCTCCCGCTTTGTGAGTAAACACTTTCGCTTTAAACTTAAGTTTTATAACGACAACAACAAACAAATTACGGTTTATAATAGTTATCTTTATTCACAAACAAACAACGCAAGAGTCACGTATTTAGATGGGTATTATATTGTAATTCCCTCTGAAAATAATTTGAAATTTCAACTCAGAAAAAAATCAAAGCCACGGTTAAAAGGTACAAAATTTAAACGCGTAAAAAAAGATTCAGATATCCGTGTTTACAAAGAAGAAGATGCTAAACCGGTTATTAAAAAAGATTATGTTGATTTATATTATATGAAAATGCATAATCCAGATGTGAAAAAAATAATTGTCGCAGGGATTGAAGATGAAATTCATGTGGCACTAGAAGAGGAGAATATTCCTAAGAAAGTAACAAAATTAGATATTAAAGAGTATACCTATTTAAAAGAAACCCTACTAAAACAACTAAGAGATATTAATCAATTCTCTAAAAACTTATAAAAGGAGTTATTATGCGATCTGAACAAGATAAAAAGCTTGATTTTGATGATGTATTAATTCGACCTAAAAGATCTTATCTATCTAGTCGAAAACAAGTTAAATTAACACGTAAATACACATTCATGCACAGTAAAAAAATATGGGAACATATTCCTATTATTGCCTCTAATATGGATGGTGTTGGAACAAAGAAAGTAGCCAAGTCTTTAAGTGAAAACGAATTATTCACGTGTCTGGTCAAAAATTATGAAAAAGATGACTTTAATGATTTTAACGTTAATCCGGATTATTTTGCGATTAGCACAGGCATTGGGAAAGCGGATTTAAAACGCCTAGAAGCAAGTTTAAAGGCACATCCACACATTGAATTCATCTGTATTGATGTGGCGAATGGTTATAGTGAAGCCTTTGGTGATTTTGTAGAAGGTGTGAGACAGAATTATCCGAAAAAAACCATTATCGCAGGAAACGTTGTAACAGCTGATATGACGCAAGAACTCATTTTACGAGGGGCTGATATTGTTAAAGTAGGAATTGGACCAGGGAGTGTGTGTACAACACGGATTCAAACAGGTGTTGGATATCCACAACTAAGTGCTATTATAGAATGTGCCGATGCGGCTCATGGACTAGGCGCTCATATAATTGCGGATGGTGGGTGTGTAAACCCAGGTGATGTATCGAAAGCATTTGGTGCTGGCGCTGACTTTGTGATGCTTGGTGGCATGTTTGCTGGACATGATGAAGGTGGCGGAGATATTATTGCAGAAACTTACGCTACACACCGTGTAGACAATGACACAAAAGAGCCAATCTATGAAACAAAGAAATTTGTTGAGTTTTATGGTATGAGCAGTGATACTGCCATGGATAAACATCACGGTGGCGTTGCGGATTATAGAAGCTCAGAAGGTAGAACGGTACGTATTCCCTACCGTGGCCCTGTTGATGATACCGTTAAAAATATATTAGGTGGTCTGCGCTCAACGTGCACGTATGTAGGCGCAAAAAGACTGAAAGAATTATCTAAATGTACAACGTTTATTCGTGTTTCAAAACAATATAATGATGTCTTTGAAGAGTAAGAAATTACTCTTCTTTTTTTCTATAAAAAAAACCACACATTATGTGTGGTTGATAACTTTATCAGCAATTTGTTTGGCGTCTTTTAAATCATGTGTCACAAAGATGCATGTAACACCTGTTTGTTTAATAATAGCTTTTAGTTGATCTCGAATCGCATCTTTAAGTTCTGTATCTAAATTACTAAAGGGTTCGTCTAATAAGATCATATCCGGTTTTGGTGCAAGTGCTCTAGCAAGTGCGATGCGTTGTTTTTCTCCCCCGCTAAGTTGATGGGGATAGTTCTTTTCTTTATGAGAGAGTCCCACCAGTTCTAATAGTTCATTAACGCGCGCTGCTTTCTTTTGTTTAGATAAATGATCAAGTCCGTAAGCAACATTTTTTTTCACCGTCATATGGGGAAACAATGCAAAGTCTTGAAACACCATGCCGACATTTCGTTTTTCTGGAGGCAAATTGGTGTGCTTATCAAAAAAGACTTTATTATTGACTGTTATACGTCCTTTAATAGGTGTTTCAAGACCTGTAATAAGTCTTAAAACAGTGCTTTTTCCACTGCCACTCCGACCAATTAAGGCGACAATATCGCCTTTTTTAATCAATAGACTAAACTCAGTTAATACTTTGGTATGTTTGTCATAATCAAATGACAATGATTGTATATCAACGAACATGGTTTTTACCTCGTTTCTGATGGGTTAAAATATAAATGGGAATAACTGTAATAATAATTAAAATCAATGCTGGTGCACTTGCTTCTTGAATCATTTCATCTCGCGCATAAATAAAGACTGTTGTGGCGAGGGTGTTATAATTAGAGGGTCTTAAAATAAGTGTCAGTGGTAGTTCTTTTACAATATCGATAAAGACAATAATAAACGCTGCGATTAATCCACTTTTAATTAAGGGTATATCTACTAAAAATAGTGTTTTTAGTTTAGATTTTTGCAAAGTATAAGAGGCTTCTGTATAGGTTGTACCAATTTTTTCATAACTCGCGTCGATGGTATTAAATCCAATCGTTAAAAAGCGTAATACATAAGCAAACGTCAACATAACTAACGATGTGGTTAAGACAAGTGTCTTGGTGTCTTTATCAAACAATTCATAAAGCGGATATAAAAAACCGTCTACTTTTGTGAAGAACAACAACACACTGACAGCAATAACAGCTCCAGGTATACTGTAACCTAGCGTTGTTAGTTTCACAATACCTTTCGCTAACTTACTTTTGGCGAACCGTCCAAAATTGGCAATTGCCAGTGCAATGACGATGATAATAAGTGTCGCGGTAATTGAAATTATTAATGTGTTAAGAATCGTATAGATTAAATCAACTGAAAATAGGGTAAAGTTAATTGTAAATAAGTTAAAGATCATCTCAATTGTTGGAATGAAAAACCCGATAAGTAAGATGCTTATTAAAAAGAAATAAATAATTATACGCCCTGTTTTAGTAGGGTGTTTTAATCTTAATGGTTTATGTCCTTTTAATATATTATAACTCTTTTTCCCACGGAATGCTTTTTCAATTATCACAATGATAAACACAAAAATAACAACAATGGCACTAAGTCTTATGGCACTGGATAAATCACCCAGTCGAAACCAGGCATCAAAAATTGCGTAACTAAAGACTCTAACCCCAAAATAACGTACCACCCCGTAATCATTTAATGTTTCTAATAAGACCAGTAAGATTCCTCCAATTAAGGCAGGTCTACTAAGGGGTAAGGTAAGTGTTCTAAAGCGTTTAAATGGGGATGCTTTAAGTAATTTTGCACTATCGGTAAGTGTTTGATTGTGTTTCTTTAAGCCTGCTTTTACTAACATATAAACATAGGGGTACAGTGTAAAAGAGAAAATAACAGCTGCGCCTAGTAAACTCATCATATCAAAGTTATGATGAATCCCAACGGCTCTAAGTAATCTGGCAAACGACCCTGTGTAACTAAACATATCGGCATAGATAAATGCTGCAATATAAGAGGGAAGTGCGAGAGGCAAAATTAGTAACCACGACAGTAGTTTTTTGTATTTAAACTCATAAAACGTGACAACATAAGCACTAAAAAAGCCAATAAGACCCGAAAAAATACCCGTTAAAACTAAGAGTAGCACGGTATTTTTTATATAATCAAACAGCAAAAATGTACGGATATGAATCCATACATCATTTGCTTTATTGAATAGATTAAAAAATAAATTTGAAAATGGTAATAATACAAGCACTGTTGTGATGAGTGTTAGTGCTGTAAAAATTGAAAATTTAGCAGACCATTTTTTCATAACTTTCACACCTTTAAACTTACTTCCATCCTTGTTCATCCATTATGATTGCGGCTGCGTTTGAATGTAATCCTAATTGGGTTAAAGAAATTTGTTGTTCAGTGAAACTTCCCCAAGATTGGAGTAACTCAGATGGTTCTACAGCTGGATTAACTGGATATTCATAGTTCGCGTTCGCAAATTCAAATTGTGCCGCTTCACCACTTAAATATTCTATTAAAGCAATCGCATCTTCAACGTTATCTGAGTAGGCTGTGACACCTGCACCACTGACATTTATATGTGTTCCTGTTGTGTCTTGATTCGGAAAGAATATTGCTAAATCATTGGCAACATCTACTTCATAAGAATCAGCTGAATTGGCCATTTTACCCATGTAATAAGTATTCATAATAGCTATGTCTGCTTCGCCAGCCATAACAGCTTTTGCTTGATCTCTGTCGTTTCCTTCAGGATCACGTGCGAAGTTGGAAGTTAGATGACTAATCCACGTTTCAACTGGTTCTTCACCATTTAGTTCAATGAGTGACGCAACCAAACTTTGATTATAAATATTGGCAGAACTACGAACAACAATGCGACCTTCCCATTTAGGATCGGCTAAATCTTCATAAGTTGATAATTCACTAACTGACACTCTGTCTGGATGATACACTAAAACACGTGCACGTTTGGTTAATCCAAACCATAAATTATCGCTATCACGATAGTTATCTGGAATATTAGTTACTAAAGTATCGGAAGATACCGCTTGAAATAATCCTGCTTCTTTTGCTTTATGAAGACGTCCTGCATCAGCAATCATCAGTAGATCTGCTTCTGTGTCTTCACCTTCTGTTTGAAGTCGATTAATCAGTTCATCAGCGCTAGCCTTTACGACGTTGACTGCAATCCCTGTTTCTGCTTCAAATGTGTCATATATCGCTTGATCTGTATCGTAATGTCGATCAGAATAAATCGTAATCACATGATCAGATGAGCTAGAACCTAACGCGCACCCACTAAGTAGGGTAACGATAGATACAAGTAATACAAAACTGAATATTTTTTTCATATACAATGTAACACTCCTTCTAAATTATTTATTTGTGTAACGTTACGTGAAACAGTATAGGAAAAAATATCAAAAGAGACAATTAAAACAATAATTTTTATAAATAGTGTTGTAAATAAGCAACTTATTGGCTTATTTACAGTGTTATTTAAAATAGTGAAGTGCTAGAATAAGATAAATTATAGTAAAAAAAAACGTCTGAAAATCAGACGTTTCCAACATCTTCTTTAGTAGTACGCTTACTTCGTAATTGGTTAGTGTAGATATGCTTAATTATGACGACAACAAATAATATAAAGATATTAACAAGCACAATAGTTGCCCCAGAGGCAATGTTTAGATCATAAGATAACCAAAGACCACCAATGACGGAAAGTTCACTAAATAAAACAGCAATAAAGATGGTGTTTTTAAAGCTTTTTCCAATTTTCATTGCAGCAGCAACCGGAATAATCATTAAACTAGAAACAAGTAATACCCCTACAGTTGCGATGGAAAGTGATACAACGAGTGCTAAAATTAACGTTGAGACAAATTGGAAACGCCCTACTTTAATACCGAGTAATCGTGCATGTGATTCATCAAAACTTATAATGACTAGTTTTCTATAATAAAAGAACACAAGTGCTAAAACTAAAATAGCAGTTGTTGACATAACAGCTAAGTATTTATCACCCACTGTTAAGATACTTCCAAATAGAAAATTATAAATACTGGTATTAAATCCCCCACTTAAAGAAATAAATAAAGCACTAAGTGCGGTTCCTAAACTCATAACAATCGGCATACTGATTTCTTTGTAGTTTTCATAATACCCACGGAGAATTTCAATGATCAATGCCCCGATGATACTTGCAATAATTGCTAGATATAAGGGGTCACTAATAAATGTGTAGCCAAGCGTATTGATTAAAAATAATCCAATTGATAACCCCGCTAAACTAAAGTGACTGAGTGTATCAGCAATAAAACTTAATCGTCTAATAACAACAAATGCACCAATTAATGGGGTAATTCCGCCCATGATAAGTCCTGTTAAGAGAGCATAACGTAAAAAGGAATGTTCAAATAATGCCAAAATAAATGGTACTGATTGAGCTAAAACATTCATGCTTCATCCCCCCTTGGTACTTCTTTAATGATCCCCTCACCATTATGTAAGGAAAGAACATGACTAAAGTTTGCGTTCGATTCTCTAATATTATGCGTAATTAAAATAACACTGATCCCTTCAGCATTTAAGCTATTGATTGTTTTGTAGAAATTTTCCACGTTTTTACGATCAACCCCAACTGTTGGCTCATCTAAAATGAGTAGTTTTGGTTGATTGATTAAACTTCTTACAATAAAAACACGTTGTAGTTGTCCACCACTCAGTGTGTTAATATTTTCATTTTGAAGCTCTAGTATACCCATTTTATCTAATAGTTCTAATATTTCATCTTGTGAAATGTCCCGCATAATGCTTGAATGAATAATTTCATTAACTGTAATTGGGAACTCATAATTAAAATCATCAAATATTTGGGGCACATACCCAATATTTAAAAACTGTTTGTAGTTTGTCACATCCACATCATCTAAAAATATCTGGCTAGGTGCAACCTTATTAATACCGAGCATACATTTAACAAGTGTGGACTTTCCACTCCCATTGTCGCCAATGATAGCCAAAAAATCGCCGGAATTCATCTTAAAAGAAATCTCTTTTAAAACCGTACGATAGTCGTATCCGAATGTCAAATTATCAACTGTAATTCTCACTAGTTTGTACCTCGCTTTCGTTGTTCCATATTTATTATATCATAGAATACGTTATTTTATAGTAATTCATATTTAAAATTTCAAGAAAATGTGCGATAATGGTTACAGTAAGATAGAGGTGGAAAAATTGACAAAATTATTTATTACATTTGAAGGCCCAGAAGGATCTGGGAAAACATCCGTTATAAAACATGTGAAACGATATTTAACAACTCACCATATAAATAGTATTATAACACGAGAACCAGGTGGCATTAAAATAAGTGAAGCCATTCGAGATATTATTTTAGATAAAAACAATACAGAAATGGATGCCCATACTGAGGCGCTTCTTTTTGCCGCATCCAGAAGTCAACACTTTCATGAAAAAATAGTGCCAGAGTTAGAAAAAGGTACGCTTATTTTATGTGATCGTTTCTTAGACTCGTCGTTAGCATATCAAGGTTATGCCCGAAACTTAGGAATTGATAAGGTCTTAAGTATTAATAAATTTGGGATCGGTGATCACTTACCAGATTTAACCATTTTTATCGATGTCCCACCAGAAGTTGGACTTAAACGTGTCTTTGCTAACCAACGAGAAACAGACCGCTTAGACTTAGAAACCCTAGCATTTCATAAAAAAGTGTATGAAGGTTATCAATTACTAGCAAAAAGATTTCCTAAACGCATTAAAATAGTTGATGGAACACAGTCAAAAAAAGCCGTTATTGCTGATACGATTGAACTGATCAAACCATACTTATAAAAATAGGTGATGCCCATGGCATTTAATGATATTGTAGATACCCAACCACACGTGGTTAAATTACTGGAAAATTCCATAAAAAGAGATCGTTTGTCTCATGCTTACTTGTTTGAAGGGGAACCCGGAACAAAGAAGTTTGAAACAGCGCTTTACTTTGCACAAATGTTACTGTGTAAAGAAGATGAAAATGTGCCGTGTTTAACGTGCCATAATTGTGTGAGAATTGCCCATTATACGCATCCCAATGTATATGTGGTAACACCCGAAAAAAACACAATTCGTAAACAAGCTATCACAGATTTACAACGGGAATTTTCTAAAACATCGGTGGAACCGGGACCGAAGATTTTCATTATTAAACAAATAGAACTCATTAACGCCAGTGCAGCGAACTCGTTACTCAAGTTTTTAGAAGAACCACATCCTAATACACATGGTATCTTAACAACAAACAATATCAATAAATTATTGCCAACCATTATTAGCCGTTCACAAGTGGTTAAGTTTTCACCAACGAACAACCAAATTGTGGAAAAATATCTGAGTGAGACACATGCCAGTTTACCAGCTAAGATTGTCTCGCATTTAACCAATTCTAAAACAGAAGCAACCAACATTATAGAAGCAGATTATTTCTTAGATTTAGTGAGTTATGTCAAAGAACTATATAGACTTATTCTAACCAAGGAACAACCACCATTGATTTACTTTAAAGAAAGTTGTAGTATAGTAATACAAGACACAAAAATCAGTGCCTTATTTTTATCAATCATGTCACTGTTTCAACGTGATTTAGTCCACTATAAAACAAACAATATCGATACACTGATTTTTAAAGAAGAACTCAATACCATTAAACAACTAGCAAATCAAAAAACAAAAGAAAAACTCATTGAAGAACTTGAACATATGATGCGTTTTAAAAGTCGATTATATAACTATATTAATCAACGCCTAGCATATGATAATTTACTACTCTCATTAGAAAGAAGGTAATACGATGAAAGAAGTCGTTGGAATCCGCTTTAAACCAGTGGGTAAAACATATTATTTTGCGCCAGAAGAACTTGACCTTAACCTGTTTGATAAAGTCATTGTTGAAACAGTTAGAGGGATTGAATTAGGTGAAGTTGTTGAAGAGAAAAAAGAAATTAAAAATGAAAATGTTATCTCGACACTTAAGCCTGTTTTAAGAAAAGCCAATGATGAAGATATGGCAAATTACAAAGAGAACCTATACGACGAAGCAAGTTCACTTGAAAAAACAGAAGAACTTGTTAAAAAGAATGAACTTGAAATGAAACTACTTGGGTGTGAATACACCTTAGACCGTTCTAAATTAATCATTTATTTCACCGCTGAAGGCCGCGTTGATTTTAGACAACTTGTTAAAGATTTAGCGGCACATTTTAGATTGCGTATTGAACTGAGACAAGTCGGTTCTAGAGACGGTGCTAAATTTTTAGGTGGCATAGGACCGTGTGGGTATATTTTATGTTGTAATACCTTCTTGGGAGAATTTAAACCAGTTAGTATTCGGATGGCGAAAAACCAAAACTTAAGTTTAAACCCCTCTAATATTAGTGGACTTTGTGGCAAACTTTTATGCTGCATTCGCTATGAAGATGATACATACACAGAATACCGTGAAGAACTTCCTAAACTCGGATCATTCGTTCAAACAGAAGAAGGACGTTTAAAAGTGATTGGGGTTAATATTATTGATCGTTCGATTCGTGTAATGACTGAAGATGAAGGAATCAAAAGTATTGATGTAGAAGACCTTAAAAAAATAGAAGAATTTTCTGAAAGTAAAACGAAGAAGTGATTGTATGACAGAAGTGATTAATGATTTACTAGGCTATGATGGACTTAAAATTATTCAACGTCCAGATATGTTTAACTTTTCACTTGATTCAACCTTACTCGCAGATTTTGTTAAACCTAGAACTACCACAAAAAAAATACTAGATTTAGGAACAGGTAATGCACCTATTCCTATTTTTCTAAGTTTGAAAACAGAGGCAAACATTATTGGGATTGATATCCAAGATGATATTCTTGATTTAGCCAAACGCAGCGTCAAACTTAATCATTTAGAAACCCAAATCACCATTAAAAAACAAAATATCAAAGGCATTCATAAACACTATGAGAATTCAGAATTTGATATTTTAACCTGTAATCCCCCGTTTTTTAAATATAAATCATCCTCTCACATAAATAAAAATGACTATAAAACAATTGCCCGACACGAAGTTGAAATTACGTTCGAAGAAATCGTCATTGAAGCAAAAAGACTCCTCAAAACAAACGGGTCTTTTTATTTAGTTCATCGGACTAACCGGTTAATGGAAATTATAGAAACATTAAAAAAACACAACTTTGCGATTAAACAACTGCGTTTTGTTTATCCCAAAGCAAATGCGAACTCTAACATGGTATTAATTGAAAGTTCTAGTAATGGGAAGACAGGACTTAAATTATTATCACCACTCATTGTTCACGAGGGACAAGAGTACACCAAAGAAATCAAACAAATATTTCATTATGGAGAGGAGCATAAACGATGAATCAATCTTCTTTTAGGAATGATAAACCAACCATTTATTTTGTTTCCACACCAATAGGGAATTTAGATGACATCACGTTACGTGCCATTAAAACACTAAAAAAAGTCGATAAAATATATTGTGAAGATACGCGTGTATCTTCTAAATTACTCGCTCATTTTGATATTCAAAAACCGCTTTTTCAATATCATGATCACAACAAAGATGTGGCCTTAAAACATATTGAAAAAGATATGACTGATTACTTAGATATCGCTGTTATCTCAGATGCTGGTACACCAGTTATTAGTGATCCCGGATTTGCGATTGTTAAGACCTTTAAAAAGGAGGCAAACATTGTGCCTATTCCTGGAGTAAGTGCAGTTATTACTGCGTTAAGTGCATCAGGATTACCGCCACATCCCTTTATGTTTTATGGGTTTTTACCAAGTAAAACACGTCAAAGACAAAAACTCTTAAAATCACTTGAAACAAAGACAGAAACACTCATCTTTTATGAGTCTCCACACCGTCTTTCTAAAACTCTAAGTGAAATGAAAAAAATCTTTAAAAAAAGAGACATTGTTATCGCTAGAGAATTAACTAAAAGATATGAAGAGTTTATTCGTACTGATTTAGATCACTGTGATGACTTGTCACCATTAAAAGGGGAAATCGTATTACTGGTTGCAGGGTACACAAAACCAGAAATGCCTGATGATTTAACCATCTTAGAAGAGATAACACAGTACATGAATGATGGTCTCACATCCAAACAAGCGATTAAAAAGTGTGCAAAACGGCGAGATTTACCTAAAAATACTGTTTATATGGAATATCACAATAACTAACTTGCCTTAAACACGTAACTACTATATAATAACTTCGATAAGGAATGATATTATGAAAAAGACATTTTATATTACAACCCCCATTTATTACCCAAGTGGGAATTTACACATTGGAAATTCTTACACAACTGTTTTATGTGATACCCTAAACAGATACAAAGCCTTAAAAGGGTATGATACGCGTTATTTAACAGGGATGGATGAACATGGTCAAAAAGTTGAGACAGTGGCAAAAGAACGTGGATTATCACCACAAGAACACGTTGATAATATTGCGGAAGATACCAAAGAACTGTGGAACTTACTTGATATTGAATACGATGATTTTATCCGTACAACAGAGCCCCGTCATGAACAGGTTATTGAGCGTATCTTTGAACATCTTAAATCAACAGGCGATATCTACAAAGGACATTATGAAGGATATTACTGTATCCATGATGAAAGTTTCTTCACAGAAACACAATTAGAAGAAGGACATATATGTCCAGATTGTGGTCGTGAAACAAAACTTTTAAAAGAAGAATCTTACTTTTTAAGACTGTCTAAATATGAAGATTGGTTACTTAAGTTCATTGAAGAAAATCCTGACTTTATCACCCCTAAATCACGTAAAAACGAAGTCGTCTCTTTTATTAAGGGCGGACTTGATGATTTAAGTGTTAGCCGTACCTCGTTTGATTGGGGAGTGCCGGTTAAATCTGATCCTAAACATGTTATTTATGTCTGGATTGATGCCTTAAGTAACTACATTAGTTCCCTAGGTTATGAATCAAATGATGCCTCATTATTTGATAAATATTGGTATGGTGATGAAGTACTGCATGTGGTGGGTAAAGATATTTTACGATTTCATGCAATTTATTGGCCGATTATCTTAAAAGCCCTCGGACTTCCAATTCCCTTCAAATTATATGCCCATGGATGGTATATGATGAAAGACGGGAAGATGTCAAAATCAAAAGGCCAAGTTGTTTATCCAGAACCTATTATTGAGCGATATGGGTTAGATACCTTGCGTTACTTTTTACTCAAAGAATTGCCTCATAGTGGCGATGGATTATTCACACCTGAGGATTTTGTGGACCGTATTAACTATGATTTAGCCAATGACTTTGGAAACTTATTAAACCGTACTATTTCAATGATCAACAAATACTTTGAATGTCCCTTAAAAAAACCTAAGAAAACATTCTTTGATTATGACAATCAACTAACCGAAACAATAACTGAAACAATCAAAGAATATGAGACCTATATGGATCACCAAAAAGTTTCAAAAGCAATTCAAAGTGTTTGGTCATTAATCAGTCGGACCAATAAATATATTGATGAGACAACTCCGTGGATTTTAGCCAAACAAAAAAAAGAAAGAGACACACTTGAAAGTGTGCTTTACCACTTAGTTGAATCACTGAGACATATTGGTATATTACTGAGTCCAATCTTAGTAAATGGTGCAGACAAGTTGTTTGATCAACTCGGGATTAAACAGTCACTTCAAACTTGGGATTCATTAGAGTTTGGAAAACCAATAACAATAGATGTAACAAACAATCCCGAACCACTCTTCCCGCGTCTTGATAAGGAAAAAGAAGTTGATTATCTGGCGAACCGAACCAATAAACGTCAAGAGAAAAAACAACCCAAGCCAACCCAACCAGAAAACTTGATTGAATTTGATGATTTCTTAAAAGTAGAAATGGTTGTTGGTGAGGTTAAAGAGTGCAAAGAACATCCTGATGCGGACAAATTACTTATTTCACAAATTGATACAGGAGACCGCGTTCGACAAATTGTTTCGGGGATTAAAGATCACTACACCAAAGAATACTTACCGGGTAAAAAGTTAATTGTGGTGAAAAACATAAAACCAATTAAACTCCGTGGTGTAAAATCTGAAGGAATGATTTTAGCTGGTAAAAATAAAAAGACACTTGAGATTTTAGAAGTAGATCATCTAAATCCTGGTGATAAAATATCGTAAGTCAAAAAGAGACGAAAAAAAAGTCTCTTTTTTTACGAAAGATTTGTTGATAAAAAGCGATAAAAAATATATGTCTTAGACGCATACTAAGTGGCTTACTTTAGGACATAACCTAGAATAACTGTTAAGTAAAATCCCTTAATGTAGCCCATCCTTGATTATAGTTTGCACACAAAACTAAAAAATAATTTGCTTAAATCCATTGACAAACAATCGTTAATCCTATATTATATAGTCCGGTACATTTAAGCAACATACCCACCGCCTAGCACAATACTTATGGAGGTATATAAATGAAAACATTTATGGCAAACAAAGAAAATATCGAACATCGTTGGCTTTTAGTTAACGCAGCTGGTAAAACAGTAGGACGTTTGGCAACTGAAGTTGCAACGTTATTACGCGGAAAACATAAACCAACATTTACACCACATGTTGATTGTGGCGACTACGTAATCGTAGTGAACGCTGAAAAAGTAGAATTCACTGGAGATAAATGGAATAAAAAAATCTATTATAAACACTCCCAATATCCAGGTGGATTAAAAGAGACAACTGCTGGAAAAATGAGAGATACATATCCTGAGAGAATTATTGTATCAGCTGTCAACGGCATGTTACCAAAAGGAACACTTGGTCGTCAAATTAGAAAAAAATTATTCGTTTATCCTGGGACAGAGCATCCACATGCAGCTCAACAACCAGAGACGTACGAATTAGAAGGTTAAGGAGGAATTTATAATGGCTAAAGCAATGTATAGAGGTACAGGACGTCGTAAGGCATCTGTAGCTCGTGTTATGTTAGAACCAGGTACTGGTAAATTCGAAATTAACGGTAGAGCATTTGATGAGTATGTTAAAAGTCCTTCAACACGTTTAGACGTTGAACAACCACTTGCATTAACTGATAATCAAAAAGCATTTGATATTAGTGTTAATGTTTATGGTGGGGGAATTTCAGGTCAAGCTGGTGCAATTCGTTTAGGAATCACTCGTGCATTATTAGAAGTGAATCCCGATTATCGTCCAAAGCTTAAAGCTGCAGGATTAATCACACGTGATCCACGTGTTAAAGAACGTAAAAAACCAGGACTACGTAAAGCACGTAAATCTCCACAATTCTCAAAACGTTAAGCATATTTTCAAAAAGCACAACAAATGTTGTGCTTTTTTTTATGGAAAAACAAAAAAAGTGAGAAAAAAGGATTGTTATCTTGTATATATTAGTGAGGTAAAAAAAGGAGCTGAAACAAATGAAGAAATTATTAGTTTTAATCGCAACGTTGTTTTTAGGTATCACGTTGGTTGGATGTTCTGCTATTACAACGACTGATGAAAAAGTAGCACTTACGAGTGAACAATCTCTCGCATCCTTATCCTATTTAGGAGCAGGATTTTTAAATACACCCGAAACAACAACCACAACACAAAATGGGTTAACTTTCTTAGCTGAAGGCGAAACAACAGAAATTGAAACCGAATTAGAAGATGTTAATATATATGTTGATAAGCTAATGGCATTTATGGATGGATCAGCAAAGTTTGGCAGCATTGAACAAGAAGAATCAGATCGTGCAGACTATTCACAAAAAATGACTATTACGGTTAATGAAGATGTTTACGTATTTTATTATAATGAAGATGTAGACACAGGAGAAATCACTGGTATATTCATTATTGGAGATGTCGAATACACAGTAACTGCCGTCAATAACTTAGAAGATGAAGCAGACGATGATGATGACGAAGCAGACACTGACGACGAAGCAGACACTGACGACGAAGTAGATACTGAAGAAGAAGTCGAAACAGAAAAAGAAATGACTTTAGTTGCTACAAATGGTAATGATACAATCACAATCACATATAAAGCTGAAAGTGATGAAGAAGAAACTGAAACAGAATTCTTAATTGAAAAAAACATTAATGGCGTTGAAAGTGTAGTAGAACTCCAAATTAAACAAGAAAGCGACGAATACAAAATAGAAATTCAAGATGGAGAAAATTATTACGAATTTAAACGCGAAGTTGAAGATGAAGGTCTCGTTTATAAACTAGAATATGAAGTAAACGGCGTTGAAGGTGAAGTTAAAATAATTGTTACTGAAAACGAACTCGGAGAAACAGTTTATGTTTATGAAATTGAAGAAGATGGAAAAGAATCTAAATCAATTGAAAAAGACGATCCTGATGATGACGACGATGATGACAATGATGACGATGAAGAAGACACAACTGCATAATTTAAAACATTAAATGATTAAGCACAACGAAATGTTGTGCTTTTTTTATGGGCTATTAAAAGTGAGTATTTAATGAATCAAAGACTATGCTATGATATAATAAAAACAGGTGATTAAAATGGCAAAAAGAATTAATAAATATCTAAGTGAAGCAGGCTATTGTTCCAGACGGAAAGCAGATCGATTAATTAAACAAGAACTTGTTACAATCAATGGTGAATTTGCTCAACTGGGATCACAAGTCACAGAGGAAGACATAATAAAAGTAGATGGAAAAGAAATAAAACAACAAGATAAATTTATTTATCTTGCCTTTAATAAACCCATTGGTATTACCTCAACAACAGATAAAAAAGATCCAACTAATATTGTTGATTATATCAATTATCCTAAACGTATTTTTCATGTTGGTCGACTTGATAAAGATAGTGAAGGTCTGATATTAATGACCAATGATGGTGACATTGTTAATAAAATTTTGCGTGCTGAAAACAACCATGAGAAAGAATATCTGGTGACTGTTAATAAGCCCATTGATACGATGTTTTTGAAGGGAATGAGTGAAGGTGTACCGATTTTAAACACCGTCACAAAACCTTGTAAGGTTTATAAATTAAGTAGAAATAAGTTTAAAATAGTTTTAACTGAAGGACTTAATAGACAAATTAGACGTATGTGTGCATTCTTTGATTATCATGTTGAAAAACTACAACGTACACGCATAATGAATATTAAATTAGATGTTCCAAGAGGAAAATACAGACATCTAAAAGAAACAGAATTAAACGAATTAAAAGAATTACTTAAAGATTCAAGTAAAGAAGCAAAAACGAATTAAGTTTGATATATCGAAAGAAGTATACTATAATACTTAAAGTTAAGGAGTGAAAACAATGAGTGTACGAGTACGTTATGCCCCAAGTCCAACTGGACATCTACATATTGGAAATGCAAGAACAGCCCTGTTTAATTATTTATTCGCAAGAAAAAATGACGGGTCTTTTATTGTACGTATTGAAGATACAGATACAAAGAGAAATGTTAAAACAGGTATTGAAAGTCAATTAAAATATTTAAAATGGTTAGGCATTGACTGGGATGAATCAATTAATAAAGATGGTGGATATGGTCCTTATTCTCAATTAGAACGATTAGATATCTATGAAAAATATGCCCAAGAACTCTTAGATAGAGGATTGGCTTATAAATGTTATTGTACAAAAGAAGAGTTAAAACAAGAACGTGAAGCACTAAAAGAACGTGGTGAGGATAAACTGCATTATTCACGCAAATGTTTATATAGAACAGATGAACCAGATCTCCCATATACGATTCGGTTCAAAGTGCCAAAGGATACATACTATAGTTTCAATGATATGGTGAAAGGTAAAGTGACATTTAAAAGCGAAGATGTGGGAGACTGGGTTATGGTAAAACAAAACGGAATCCCCACCTATAACTTTGCTTGCGCAATCGATGATCACTTAATGGCCATCACTCATGTTTTACGTGGGGAAGACCATATTACCAATACCCCAAAACAACTAATGATATATAATGCCTTTAACTGGGACAAACCACGTTTTGGACATATGACACTTATTGTCAATGAAGACAATAAAAAGTTATCCAAAAGAGATCATTCAATTATACAGTTTATCGAACAATATCAAACACTTGGATATTTACCGGATGCGTTGTTTAATTTTATTTCTTTACTTGGGTGGTCACCCAAAGGTAACAAAGAAATTTTATCAAAAGAACAACTCATTAATTTGTTTGATGATAAACAATTATCCAATTCTCCTGCTAAATTTGATCAAGACAAACTCGCCTTTATCAATAATCGATATATTAAAAAATTAAGCGATGAAGAAGCGGTTGAACTATGCATGCCACATTTAACAAAAGCCGGATTAACGAATACTTATTCTGAGGAATGGATTGAAAACTTAGTGAAAGTGTTTAAAGATCGCTTAAGTTTTGGTGCAGAAATTACAGCACTTTATGATGAATTTTTTAATCAAGAATTCACGTTAGATGACGAACAAGAAACACTGTTAAAAGAACCGGGTGTTAAAGAAACACTTGAAGTTTTTAAACGTCTTCTTGAAGAGTTAGATGAGTTTAACGCAAACACGATAAAACCATTAATTAACCAAACAGGAAAAGAAGCGAATGCAAAAGGGAAAATGCTTTATATGCCACTAAGAGTAGCAACAACTGCTCAGATGCATGGACCTGATTTACCGAAGGTACTTGCGTTGCTTGGAAAAGATACAGTAATCAATCGTTTGAACCAAATGATGAAAGCACTTTAGACAACTAAACTAAAAATAGTTGCATTATCTTCATGAGTATTATATAATTACCTTAGAAACGAAGAAAGAAAAGGAGATTTAAATGACAGGTACAGTAAAATGGTTTAATTCAGAAAAAGGTTATGGATTCATTACTTCTGAAGAAGGAACAGATATTTTTGTTCATTACACAGCGATCGATGGTGAAGGTTTCAAAAGCTTAGATGACGGTCAAGAAGTTGAATTCGAAGTTGTAGAAGGAGACCGCGGTCCTCAAGCTGCTAACGTAAAAAAACTTTAATGAATAACCGGACAGGAGTTTTTCTCCTGTTTTTCTTTTGGAAAATTTTTAAAATATGTTATAGTATAACAGTAGATAATAGAAAGAAGATGATACGATGAAACTATTTAATTCATACACAAACAAATTAGAAAAATTCACCCCGATTAAACCCGGTGAAGTGAGTATCTATGTGTGCGGACCAACTGTTTATAGTTATATCCATATTGGGAATGCACGACCTGTTATCTTTTTTGATACTGTTAAAAAATATTTTGAGCACATTGGATATACCGTTAAATTTGTTTCTAACTTAACAGATGTTGATGATAAGATTATTAATAAAGCTCTAGCATTAAATACCACTGAAAAAAAATTATCAGAAAAATATATTGATGCCTTTTTAAGTGATGTTGAAAAAGTCCAATCAGATACCAACTACATCAAACCAAAAGTCACAGATTATATCGACCATATTATAGAATTTATTCAAACATTGATTGATAAAGATTATGCTTATAAAAAAGGCGGTGATGTCTTTTTCCGTGTTGATAAAATTAAAGAATATGGGTATCTATCAAATAGAAATATCGATGATTTGAGAAGTGGATCACGCATTGAAGTGAATACTAAAAAAGAAAACCCACTTGATTTCACCTTGTGGAAAGAGACAGATGTAGGAATTAAATTTTTGGCACCATTTGGGGAAGGTCGTCCGGGTTGGCATACAGAATGTGTGGCCATGATCGATGATGTATTTGGCGGAAAAATTGATATTCATGGTGGCGGAAGCGGCTTACTATTTCCGCATCATGAAAATGAAATAGCGCAATCACTTGCTGTAAACAATCACTCTATTGCGAATATATGGATGCATAACGGTATGTTGAATATAGATGATGCAAAGATGTCAAAATCTGAAGGAACAACGATTTTAGTTAAAGATTTAGATGTTAATCCTAATGTTTTTAGGTTATTTACACTATCGACCCATTACCGTAGTCCGATTAATTATACCGATGATGTTTTGGAAAATTACGCAGTTGAATGGGAAAAAACACAGCAAGCCTACAAACAACTTTATCTCAAACTAGATTTACTTGAAAAAGTTAATGAAACAGTTACATTAGTCGCGCCATTTAAAGGTATTTATCAATCGTTTAAAGATGCGATGGAAGAAGACTTTAATACCCCTAATGGGATTACCGCATTACAAGAGTTGGTCAAGGAAACAAATCAATTATTGAGAGGGCGTCACACAGTTGAACAACTTCGTTCAAGTTTAACCGTCTTTAAAGCTATTTTCACTGTCTTTAGTTTACGTCCACAGATTACTAAACTAACAGATAAAGATCGTAAGTTACATCGTGATTGGCAACAAGCACGCACAGATAAAGACTTTAAAAGAGCCGATGAAATAAGAGATGTCTTACAAGGTAAGGGCATCTTATAATGTTACAACTTAGTGGACAACAACTGGCTTATATTGGGGACGCTGTTTTTGAGGTTTATGTTAGAAAGTACTTAATTAAACATAAGCCAAGCACCGTTAATATGTTGCATCAAAATGCGATTTATTTTACGAGCGCAACCGGCCAAGAACGCGCGTTTCATTTGATTGAAGAACACTTGACAAAAGAAGAACTAAGAACCTTTAAACGTGGTCGTAATTCAAACGCTAAATCAAAACCCAAAAATGCGAGTGTTAAAACTTATAACACCGCAACTGGATTTGAAAGTTTAGTTGGAAACTTATATCTCACAAAAAAAGAAGCTCGATTAAACGAACTTCTATCTATCATATTTGACGCTAGTGCAAACTAGGGTCTTTTTTTTAGTTGTAATCTTCTGGGCTGCCCCAAATCAATTCCGCAAGTTCTGGCATATCGATAAAGGGATTACGGTTCCCCTGATAACTAAAGATTACTTCATTTCTTAAGATCTCTTCTTCTCTAACAGGATCTTCTAGATGCCAGCGTAATAAATCATCAATATCACCATATAGCGGTAAGAAAGAATCTCTTGATGCATCGGGATCATCCGCAAGTTCTAAATCAACCAAGTCACCAGTTTCCCCTTCATAACGAACTGCCATATAAAAGAGCATTCTAGCAACGTCCCCTTTCACTTCATCTCGAGGTTCAAATTCCCAGTCATTACACGTGTAGTTACCATAGCCTCTATCTTCAATGTTGGTGTCATCCCCATCATGACAATCTTCAAATAAACGATTGTTTTTAATCGAGTTCATTCTGCGTTCAGCAGCTACTAAATGATGGGTGTCTGTATAAGCACCTAAATCACTATCATTTGTGAATCCACCACGGGATTTTGACCAAATATGTTCTCGATTCCACTCAATTGTACGTAGTTCACCATACATCTCTGCCTCGCAATAATCAGGTGGGGTGATTGTATCTTGACACGCTTTCGGCCAAGAAACGCCCGTATAGAAGAGCAAGACATTGTCTGGATTTTCTGGATCTTCATCAGCTGCTCTTAAAATATCCCAAACATCGGTTTCATCATCAGTATAAGGATACTCTATATGACTGGTAATAATATCATTTAAAGCACTTTTTAGATCCTCACCAGTCAATCCCTCAATGTTTAGATAATACCCATCGGGAATATAGACACTTGGATCAATGAATTCTATCACTTCAACAGTAAATGTAATCTCGATTTCATTTCCAAGTGAATCAGTTGCACGAAAGACAATCAGATATGTTCCGAGTGAGCTTGTATTAACATCTCCATCAATCTTAACCGTACACGTGTCATCTAAGTTATCTGTACAATAGACATCTTCCAATGAATAAGGGCTACCTTTTACAACTTTTGTTTTTAGTTGGTCAGTATGAATAACAGGTGCTTCTCTGTCACTTTGTAAGATAGAACCCAAATCAAATTCTAAAACATCTAAATAATCAGATCCAATAAATAATGCGATAACAAGTATTAAAGTATAAACTATTCTTTTTTTCATTGTCGACTCCTAAATGATATTGACAGTGATTAACAATCCTAGTGCGGTTAGAATGATACCGATAATTCTATAAATACTATGGGCTGTTTTTTTAGACATGATTTTTTTACTAGGAATAAGAATTCTATATAACACAAATTTAGTTCGTGTTACAGCTGCTAAATACAATAAAGCACCAACAATGATTAAAACAAGTCCCCAAATATTAAGCATTGGTTGTTCCTCCTTTTTTAAAGGCACATTCAATCGTTATGTGGGTTATGCCTTTTGATTTTAAATATAATTTAATATTTTTCTTTAAGGCTGTAATATCTTCTATAGGTGTATTAGAATCAATTAAAATGGTTGTACTTAACATCACTTGCTCACCATCTAATGACCAAAGATGCGTATGATAAATATCAATACAATGATCCATCTGATTGATATGGTCTTTAATCTCATCTATATCAATACCTTTTGGCGCTTTTTGTAACAAAACCGTAAAGATTTCTCTAAGTGTTCGTATGACATGCAGTAAAATAAATCCTGTAATAAAAATACTTAAGAGCGGATCTAAAAAGTGCCATCCAAAGAAATATATTGCCAAACTACCAATAAAAACAGCTACCCAACCAAGCACATCTTCTAATAAATGTAAAGAGACAGCTTTTTCATTTAATGAAGGGCTGCCATGTACACGGCGATACGCAATATAGTTAAAGACGATCCCAATAATAGAAAAGGCCAGCATACCAAGTGGATTGACTTGTTGTGGGGTTAACAATCTCGAGATTGTTTCGGTTAAAATAAAGACCGATCCTCCAACAAGGACCAAACTACTAATGATTCCCCCAAGTAAAGAGAAACGTTCATAACCAAAGGTATAATTTTTATCGGGTTTTTTATTTGATATAAGTTCCAGTCCCCAAGCAATACCAAGGGAAATAGAATCTCCTAAATCATGCACCGCATCGGACAAAATAGCAATACTATTTGTCATAATCCCACCAATGATTTCAATAACTGTAAATATGAGATTAATCCAAAAAGCAGATTTTAGGTTTTTTTGACTCTTTGTGTGTATAGTAGACATATCATCCCTCTTTTCTTCTATTATTAGTATATCATATAATTTAAAAATCACTATAAGCATAAACGTAAGAAAAAAAGAAATTCTCTAAAGAGAATTTCTTGTAGTATTAAAGGGGTTATTAAATGAGTTCAATAATGCCTTTGTTAGCTTGGGTTAAAATATCATTGTTTAGTTTACCTAAGTTAGTAATGGTTGCTTCTAAATCGATTTTATTTAGGCCATAGCCATCACAAACACCCGATTTATCACTCACCATTTTCCCAGCAATCATGCCATTCATTGCTGCAAAGGAAACTTTGTGTGTACAAGAGATTTTTGCGCCATCACATATGAAGCCCATGGCACTTGATAAGTATAAGTTAACAGCTTTTTTAATCGCTTGATCATCTAAGTTTTTCATAAAAGCGGTGACTGCAGCACTAGCGCTACCTGTTGCATGGCCTGTACCACAAAGCACAGTTACAACATTCATCCCTTGTTTAATATAGACACTTGTTAGAAAACTAAGGACAATGAGTTGTTGGCGTTCTTTGGGACTACTATTAAAGGCATCTGCAAGTAACATAGGTGTTACTAAGGTCCCAATACCTAAATTACCACTGCCAGCTACACCATAGACTGTATAGATGTCTCCTTGCATACGTTTAGTGCTTGGTACTTCAATATGCTTTCTAAGGAAGTTTGACATGTCATAAAGACACGTGCGTTGTTGGTCACTAACATTTTCTATTAAAAAACTTGTATCTGTTTTTTTAATTTCCTTTCGGGCATTGCTGTATTGCATATCTGCAAAATGAAATAATTCGTCTAATCCAGTAAAATCTGCGGCTCTAACATAGTCTAAAATTTCTTGGAAACTATCAATGGTATATTTATTTTTAGCACGATCTAATAAGGCTGCTTGTTCGTATTCTTTCAGGAGTTTGTCATTGCGTTTAACACTGACAACATTATCGTAATAATCTTTGATGATAATTTCTACTGTATCACCACGCACTGTTTCCATGTTGAGTTGTTCAAATAAGACGGTATCATTATATTTTTGATGGGTGATTTCAACATCAATTTCTTCTAATAAAGCATCAATTTTATCAATTTCATCGTTGGTAACATTCTCAAAAACACTGAGTTGTTTTTTAGGGTTTTTAAGCAAAATACCAAGAGCAAGTGCTTTGTCTAAACCACTAACGCGAAGCCCCGGTACGCCAACATTCACGCTGTTTTTATACAGCTCTTCGCTCATTGAGAGTGTGACTTTCTTAATTTTATCATGACGCAAGGTATAAGCACCAAGTGATGAAATATAGCCGACAACACCAATATCTGTACATCCCATTGTTTTGGAAATATTCCCATTTAAAATGCGTTGTATTTTCTTTTTAAGCATTTAAGCACCTCCAGTTGTATCTCAAAATTAATGATATCGTGCTTGTGCTTTTAGTTCAATATATTTTTGGTTTTTTCATAAGAAAAGCACAGAATGTGTGTTAAAATAAGATGAGGAGTGAAAACATGGCTATAAAAATTGTTGGTAGAAATACCATTATCGAAGCACTAAAAGCAAATAAACAAATATTTGAACTTTACGTACAAAACAATACCAATCAAGATATTGTTGCGGAAGCTAAACGACAAAAAATTAAAATTACGATGCATGATAAACATGCGTTAAAAGATATATTACCGCATCACCATCAAGGGGTGGGGGCGTTGGTGAAAGATTATACCTATATGCCACTAGATCAAGCACTCGCTAAGAAGACACCTAATAAAGTCTTTTTAATGTTAGACAACTTAACAGATCCCCATAATTTAGGGGCTATATTACGCAGTGTTGATGCCTTTAGTATTGATGCGGTTATCATTCCCAAACATCGTAGTGTGGATTTAAATGCGACAGTGGCCAAAGTATCAACGGGCGCTATTGAGTATGTAGACGTGATTAAAGTAACCAATTTAAACAATACAATTAGAAAATTAAAAGAAAACGGGTTTTGGATTGCGGGGACAGATATCGCAGCTGAAAAAGATTTAACAGAAATCGATGTGAATACCAATTTATGTGTTGTGATTGGATCAGAAGGTGACGGATTAAGACGTATGGTTAAAGAAAACTGTGATTATTTGGTTAAGATTCCAATGACCGGACATGTGAATAGTTTAAACGCCAGTGTTTCTGCGGGAATTGTCCTGTACGAAATCTTTAAGAAAAAGCAATAGATACAGTGGACTACTACAAACACAACGACTTTGAGATTTTGTACCAAATCAAAGAAGGAAATCAAGATGCCCTTAAGTTGATGTTTGAGAAATACAGTCCGCTCATTTCGAAAAAGATTAATAGATACAACTTAAAAGATCATTATGAGGATATGATGCAAGAAGGACGGCTAACAATTTATAATGCTGTTTATGCGTTTGATAGCTCGTATGGTAGATCCTTTAGAAATTATTTGTCGGAACATTTGAATTATACCTATCTCAATTATCTGAGTAAAAAGATAAGACGACAAGATATTTTTGATGAACATGTCGACTATATTTATGAGTTCAATCAAACAAAACAAACAAATGAAGGATATTACCAATTTTTGAAAAAGGAAATGGAGAAAATACTTACAAAAAGGGAGTATATAGTATATACTTTAAGAGAAGTCCAAAATTATAGTGTCGACTATGTAAGTGAACATTATTACTTGCCAAAGAAGACAATTTATAATACACTGTATAGAGCGAAGCAAAAATTACATAAGCATTTTAATAACTGACTTGACATTTGAGTCTTTATTTGCTAAATTATATATTTGCAAGAGAGTTGGTAATATGAGAAAAAAAATAACATTAGTTTGTGAAAAATGTCTGTCGAGAAACTACACGACATACAAGAAAAAAGAGTCAACTGAGCGTTTTTCAGTTAAAAAATATTGTAAAAAGTGTGGAAAACACACATTACATAAAGAAAGTAAATAATTAGGAGAGATTAACGATGGCGAAAAAATTTGATGAACTTAAACCCAATAAAGTTTTAGAAATACTAAAAAAAGAGTATCCATTTGAACGTGTGCTACTTGGATTTTTAGGAATTTTAGTAATTGTTCTAGGTGTTTATTTATTAGAAGGAAGTATATTAGAAATTCGATATACAGATCTTTGGATATTTAACACGCAATTAAAAATTACAATTTTCACAATAATTGTAATCTTAATCGGAACAACTGCTTTAGGAATGGCATTATGGCCGTTCTTCCAACCAAGTTTCAAAGAGATGAGAAAAGTTACTTGGCCAAATAGACCAACTATTTTAAATCATTCAGCTCGTGTATTCGGATTTATCATTTTCCTATCACTTTGTTTTGTTATCTTCGATTTTGGGTTAAGACCACTCTTTATCTGGATTAATTCATTAGGAGTATAATATGACTGATGAAAAGCGTTGGTATATTGTACAAACGTATTCTGGTTATGAAGACTCGGTAAAAATTAATCTTGAACGACGCATTGAATCAATGCAGATGGAAGATAAAATTTTCCGTGTTGTTATTCCTGAAGAAATAAAACGAGAACGTAAAAAAGATGGAACTATCAAAGAAAAAGTTGTAAAAATCTTTCCGGGATATATATTTATAGAATTGATTGTGACTGATGATTCTTGGTTTGTTGTTCGTAACACACCGGGTGTTACAGGATTCTTGGGATCTAGTGGAGGCGGAACAAAGCCTGTACCACTACCACCGCAAGAAATCAATCCAATTCTAAAAAAATGTGGACTTATTCAAACACCAAAAATCGATGTTGAAGTGGGCGAAAAAGTACGCGTTATTACAGGACCGTTTGCCAATCAAATTGGTAAAGTAGATAGCATTGATAATGAGAAACAAGAAGTTGAAGTACTCGTTGATATGTTTGGACGACAAACGCCTGTAGAGTTATCATTTGATGATATCGAAAAGGTATGATATATACCTTGACATATAATAGTTTATTATAGTATAATTGCATGGCACGGTAAGTGCCGTGCTTTTAAAATGAGTGGGAGGACAATTGTCTGATTACCACATCACGAATAATAAGGAGGTGTCTTTCGTGGCTAAAAAAGATGTTAAAACTGTTGTAAAATTACAAATACCAGCAGGAAAAGCAAACCCAGCTCCACCAGTTGGTCCAGCACTTGGACAAGCAGGAGTTAATATTCAAGAGTTTTGTACTAAATTCAATAATGAAACTCGCGATAAAATGGGAAATATTATCCCTGTTGAAATTACTGTCTTTGAAGATCGTAGTTTTACATTTATAACAAAAACTCCACCAGCAAGCGATTTACTTAAAAAAGCAGCTGGCGTTCCAAAAGGAGCAGGAAACCCACCTGGAGAAGTAGTTGGGAGTGTTACACGTGCACAAGTACGTGAAATTGCAGAAACAAAAATGCCTGATTTAAACGCTAATGATATTGAAGCAGCAATGAGAATCATTGAAGGATCTGCAAGAAATATGGGAATCGAAGTTAAAAAGTAAGCATTTAGTTGTCTATAAAAACAACTGAGTGTGGGAGGAGATTTCTGTTAGACCACATTTAGGAGGTAAAATCAAACATGGCTAAAAAAAGTAAAAAGTATTTAGCAGCGCAAGAGCGCATTGGTAAAGAAGCACATGCATTCGATGAAGCAGTGTCTTTACTAAAAGAAGTATCATTCGAAAATTTTGATGCGTCTGTCGAATTTGCTGTTCGCCTAAACTTAGATCCTCGTCAAGCTGAACAAAACTTACGCGGGGCATTAGTATTACCAGCAGGTACTGGACAAGATAAAACTGTTTTAGTATTCGCTAAAGGTGACAAAGCTAAAGAAGCAGAAGCAGCAGGTGCAGATTATGTTGGAGGAGACGAATTCGTTGAGAAAATTCAAGACGGATGGACCGAATTTGACACAGTAGTCGCAACGCCTGATATGATGAGCAAAGTTGGACGTTTAGGACGTATCTTAGGACCACAAGGGTTAATGCCTAACCCAAAAACTGGGACAGTTACAATGGATATTGAAAACGCCATAAAAGAAATCAAAGCAGGAAAAGTGGAATACCGTACTGATAAAGCCGGTAATATTCATATGCTTGTTGGTAAAGTTTCTTTTTCTGAAGAAGACTTAAAAGCAAACATCAAATTAATCTATGATACACTTGTTAAACTTCGTCCAGCCACTGTTAAAGGAATCTACGTACAAAACGTAGTTATCACTTCAACAATGGGACCTGCGATTAAAGTTGACAAAGATAGTATTTTAGGATAAACTGATTAAGGAATTAACAATCGAATAAAAACTTTCATGTCTAAGACTTAGGTGCTAGTAAGCTTAATATTCCTAACGAGATAAAAAGAAAGATAAAGATAATATCTATATCCTCTTTTGTCTATGACATAAGGGGGTTTTTATTTAATTCACTTTTATGGAGGTGGAAGAGTGTCAACCAAAGCAATTGAAAAGAAAAAACAAGAAGTAGCAGCTGTTGTTGAACGTATGAAAGGCGCAAAAAGTTTTGTTGTTTTAGATTACAGTGGACTCACTGTTGAACAAATCACAAACCTACGCGTTAATTTATATGAAAATGACTGTGAAATGTCTGTTATCAAAAACAACATTTCCAAACGTGCTGTTGAAAAAGCTGGATTTGAAGACGTGTTAGAATCATTAATAGGACCAAACGCGCTCGTATTCAGTAACGAAGATAGTGTTTCAGCTGCAAAAGTCGTTTACGACTTTGCAAAAGATAACTCAGCATTAGAATTAAAAGTTGGAGTTGTTGATGGAACGTACATGGACAATGATACAATCAAACAAATTGCGACAGTACCATCAAGAGATCAATTACTCACAATGATCGCAAAAGGTATCTTAGAACCAATCCACGAGTTTGCAATATCTGTAGACTTATTAGCTAAAGATTTAGATGAAGAATCTGACTCAGAAGAAAAATAATTAGGAGGAATAAAAATGGAAAATAGTAAAATTATAGAAGCATTAAAAGAAAAAACATTATTAGAACTAAAAGACTTAGTAGACTTAATGAAAGAAGAATTTGGTGTAGACCCAAGCGCTGTAGCAGCAGCTGCACCAGCAGAAGCAGCAAACGATGAACCATCAGAAGTTACAGTAACATTAGTGAATCATGGACAAAAGAAAATCCCTGTTATCAAAGTTGTTCGTTCATTAACTGGACTTGGATTGAAAGATGCGAAAAAATTAGTTGACAGTGCACCAGCAGCAATCAAAGAAGACATCAGCCCTGAAGAAGCAGAAGATATTAAATCACAACTTGAAGAAGCTGGAGCAGAAGTAGAAGTTAAATAACAATTTAAAAAACCTGAGGTCACACTCAGGTTTTACTAGTTATTTAAGGAGTGATTTTTTTGACGCATTACTTCGACAAAAATAACGACAATTTGAAAAGCAATCCGAAAGAGATTGCTTTTCGTATTCATACTGTAGATTTAGTATTCAAAACTGACCACGGAGTGTTTTCAAAAAATAAGTTAGATCGCGGAACAACTGTATTACTTGATTACTTAGAGATTAAAAACACAATGAAATCAGCGCTTGATTTAGGATGTGGTTATGGTGTAATAGGTATTTATCTAGCCAAACGATATGATATGCGTGTTGAACTTATTGACATTAACAAACGTGCAATTAACTTAACACAAACAAATATCACAAAAAATACTGTAGATGCTAGCGCACTTATAAGTGATGGCTTTGAATCAATCACAGATACCTATGATTTAATTATTACAAACCCACCTATTAGAGCTGGTAAAAAAGTTATATACCCTTGGTTTAAAAAAGCAAAAGATCACCTTACTAAAACAGGTGAATTTTGGTTTGTCATCAATAAAAAACATGGCGCTAATTCTGCCATAAAGTATGTGAAAGAGATTTATGAAACAGTTGAAGTAGTTGGTAAGAAAAAAGGCTTTCGTGTCATTAGATGTAGATAATAGTTGACTATTTGACAAAGTTGTGTTAATATATTAAATTGCTATATGATGCGCATTTTTCAATTTTATACAACTTTTTGAACAAATAAGATGGGGTGAAAATTAGTGAGTTATAAAATGGTTAAATACGGTAAAAAACGTGAAAGACGAAACTATTCTAGAGTGAAGTCAAACATCGATTTACCAGACCTTATTAGAGTCCAAACCGAGTCATTTCAATGGTTTATTGAAAATGGATTAGAAGAATTATTTGAAGATTTATCACCAATCCAAAACTTTACTGAAAACATTGAATTATATTTTGAAGACCCAGTACTCGGAGAGGGTAAGTTTTCAATATATGACGCAAAACATCAAGATAAGACTTACTCAAAACCACTTCGTACAAATGTAAAACTTGTCAATAAAGATACCGGTGAAATTAAAGAGCAAAGAATTTTCATGGGAGATTTCCCAATGATGTCACCACGCGGGTCATTTATCATTAATGGTAGTGAACGTGTAATTGTATCGCAAATTGTTAGAAGTGCGGGGGTTTTCTTTAGTGAAAACATCGATAAGAAAACACTCCGAAGTAAATATGTCGGTCAAGTTATTCCAACACGTGGAGCTTGGCTAGAATTAGAAATGGGATCTAGAAGAGTATTATATTCTAAACTAGATCGAAGTAAAAAAATTCCCCTAACTACTCTACTCAGAGCGTTAGGATTTTCGTCGAACGATCAGATTGTTGAACTCTTTGGAGAAAGTGATGAACTTGATAACACCTTCGCTAAAGATAAAACAGAAAATTCACACGAGGCAATTAAAGAAGTTTATTCTAAACTTCGCCAAGGTGAAAACGCCACTATTGAAGGAGCGATTGAATTTTTAGAAGGTCGCTTATTCGATCCAAGACGTTATGATCTTGCACCTGTTGGTAGATACCAACTCAATAAAAAATTAGATTTACTTGAGCGTGTTAAAGGAAAAAAACTAGCTAACGACCTAGTTGATCCAACGACAGGCGAAATTATTGTTGAAAAAAATACATTAGTAACGAAAAAAATTGCGAATGTTTTAAAAGACTACAGAGAATTATTTACACAGACAATTCCTGGTGTAGGTAGTCGCACAATAAACTTTGATTTTGAAGTACAAACAGAATTGTTTAGAAGTGCTGAATTTGAAGGGTTTAAACTCTTTGATTATTTATCAGATGAAGAACTTCTAGAAGACATTAGAACACAAAACTACTTATCTCCAAAAGACTATTTCAAAAACTATTTGAAATCAGTTGGAAAAACACAAAAATTATTGACAGAAGAAAAAGGTAGTAAATATGTGCGTGAATTAAAACAGGCATATGTTGATGTGTTTGATAATGAAAACTTATACTTTGAACTCGCAGAGATTCAAGTACTAGAAGTTATTGCTAAAAATGAAGATGATGAAGAATACAAAGTTAAAATCATTGGTAATAATTCTTATGAAGAAGCACTGCACATTGTCCCATCCGATATGATCGCATCAATGGGATATTACTTAAACTTATTTGATCGTGTTGGATCACTTGATGACATTGATCACTTATCAAATAGACGTCTTCGCTTAATTGGAGAACTGCTTAAAAATCAATTCCGTATTGGTCTAACCAAAATGGAAAAGAATGTTAAAGACCGTATGAGTACGAAAGATCCTGAGGAAATGACTCCCCAGAAATTAATTAATGTTCGACCACTCACATCTAGTCTAAAAGAATTCTTTGGAAGTTCACAATTGTCACAATTTATGGCACAGACAAACCCAATTGATGAGTTAACACATAAACGCCGTATTTCTGCACTTGGTCCTGGTGGATTAACCCGTGACCGTGCCGGATTTGAAGTACGAGATGTCCACCATTCACATTATGGACGTATTTGTCCGATTGAAACCCCAGAGGGTCAAAATATTGGATTAATTAACTCACTTGCTTCTTACGTACGCGTTAATAAGTATGGATTTATGGAAACCCCATATTTAAAAATAGAACATACAGATGACGGTGCAAAAGTCATTCGTGAACTTGTCTATTTAGCAGCTGATGAAGAAGAACAATATGTGATTGCTCAAGGAAACGCGCAAGTTAATGATGATAACTTCTTAGAAGATGAATCTATCGTTGCGCGTTACCAAGGAGAAACAAAAATGCATCCTCGTTCATCTATTGAACTAATGGATGTTTCACCAAAACAGATTGTTTCAATTTCAACTGCCTGTATTCCCTTCTTAGAACACGATGATGCGAACCGTGCATTAATGGGAGCAAACATGCAACGACAAGCCATTCCCCTGCTGATTCCAGAAGCACCATTTGTTGGAACAGGAATTGAATACAAAGCAGCCCACGATAGTGGAAGTGCTGTTGTATCAATTAACGGAGGAACGGTTGAATATGTTGATGCTGAGATGATTAAAATAAGAGAAGAAGATGATACATTAAGACCCTATCAACTCGCAAAATATGAGCGTTCTAATCAAGGAACATGCATCAACCAAAAACCAATTGTCAAACTGGGTGAAAAAGTTGAAGCAGACCAAACCATTACGGATGGTCCCTCGATGGATGAAGGTGAAATGGCGATTGGTAGAAATGTCACCGTTGCCTTTATGACTTGGAACGGATACAACTATGAGGATGCTATCATCATGAGTGAACGATTAGTAAAAGATGATGTATATACCTCAATTCACATTGAAAAATATGAAATAGATGCTAGAGATACCAAACTTGGAAAAGAAGAAATTACACGCGAAATTCCTCACGTTAGTGAAGAAGGACGTAAATACCTAGATGAAAAAGGTATTATTATTCCAGGTGCTGAGGTATTTGAAGGCGATATCTTAGTTGGAAAAGTAACACCTAAAGGTGTCACAGACCCAACACCAGAAGATAAATTATTACTTGCTATCTTCGGTGAGAAATCACGTGAAGTTAGAGATACATCACTCCGTGTCCCCCACGGTGGTGGTGGAATCGTGCAAGATGTTAAATACTTTAGCCGTGCAAACGGCGATGAATTAAATCCAGGCGTGAATGAATCTGTTAGAGTCTATGTTGTTCAAAAACGTAAAATCTCTGAGGGTGATAAAATGGCTGGTCGACATGGAAACAAAGGAGTTATTTCTAAAATCTTACCGATTGAAGATATGCCATACAATGAAGATGGAGAACCAGTTGATATTATGTTAAATCCACTTGGGGTACCATCACGTATGAATATTGGACAGGTCTTAGAACTTCATTTAGGAATGGCTGCTAAGAAGCTTGGAACCCATGTTGCAACACCGGTATTTGATGGAGCAAACAATGATGATATAGCGGAAATCATGCAAGAAGCTAATATGCGTCCAGATGGAAAATCAACACTCTATTCCGGACAAACGGGTAAAAAATATGATAACCCTATTAGTGTCGGAATTATGTATATGATTAAACTAGATCACATGGTTGATGATAAATTACATGCAAGAAGCGTTGGACCATACACACTTGTTACGCAACAACCAATGGGTGGTAAAGCACAAAATGGTGGACAACGTTTTGGTGAAATGGAAGTATGGGCACTTGAAGCATATGGTGCAGCTTACTGTCTACAAGAAATGCTGACTGTTAAATCGGATGATATTATCGGACGTAACAAAGTATTTAGAAGTATTGTTGATGGTAAACCAATTCCCGACCCATCATTACCAGAATCATTTAGAGTATTAACAAGAGAATTACAGTCATTAGGTATTTATGTTGAATTAATCAACAGAAAAACGGGCGAAAACGAAGCTAATAAATCTCTCGTTGATGAAGATGCCGAAGACTATATATCAAAATATGGTTTCCAATCGTAGAAAGTAGGGTGAATTTATGAGTCAGAGATTTTCACATTATAAGATAAGATTAGCATCTCCAGAAGAAATCAGAAGTTGGTCATTTGGTGAAGTAAAGAAACACGAGACAATAAATTACCGTACACTAAAACCAGAAAAAGATGGACTCTTTTGTGAACGTATCTTTGGTCCCACCAAAGATTATCAATGTGCGTGTAATAATAAATCGAAACGCAGTTCACATTCCGGTAAAAAATGTCCTGTTTGTGGCGTTGAAATTACAGAAAGTAAAGTACGTCGTGAACGTATGGGACACATTGAACTTGCCGCACCAGTTGTACATACTTGGTATTTAAGAAACAGCCCATCTAGACTAGCTAAATTATTAGATCTAAAAGCAAAATCACTAGAAGAAGTTGTGTATCTTGCATCATACATTGTCATTGATTCAGGGGACACAGACTTACAATATAAACAAATTTTATCAGAAGCAGAGTATTCGATTAAATATATGGAATATGGCTCACGTTTCAAAGCGCTCAGTGGTGCTGAAGCAGTTAAGGTCTTATTAAAAGATTTAGACTTAGAACGTGAATCAAAACTACTTCGTAGTCGTTTACCAGATGCTTCAAAACAAAAACGTAAACGTATCATTAAACGCTTAGATGTTGTAGAAGGATTCTTACAATCTGACAACAAAGCTGAATGGATGGTTATGGATGTATTACCAGTCATTCCACCAGAACTAAGACCGATGGTACAATTAGACGGTGGACGCTTTGCGACCACTGACTTAAACGACTTATACAGACGTATTTTAAACAGAAACAACCGTTTAAAACGTCAATTTGAACAAGGAGCACCACACCTCATCACAAAAAATGAAAAACGTATGCTTCAAGAAGCGGTAGATGCCTTGATTGATAACTCTAAACGCGGAAGACGTGTGGTTGAGAAAAACAGACCACTTAAATCACTTAGTGATATGTTACGTGGTAAACAAGGACGTTTCCGTCAAAACTTACTTGGGAAACGTGTGGATTATTCAGGTCGTAGTGTTATTGTGGTTGGACCATCACTAGAAATGTATCAGTGTGGTTTACCAAAAGAAATGGCCATCACCTTGTTTAAACCATTTGTTATTAAAGAGTTAATTGATCGTGAGATCAGTACCAATATCAAACATGCAAAACGCTTAGTTGATGAACATTCAGACACCCGTATTTGGGATGTCTTAGAAGACGTTGTTAAAGAACATCCTGTGCTTTTAAACCGTGCACCAACCTTGCACAGACTAGGAATTCAAGCCTTCGAACCAAAACTAGTTGAAGGAAAAGCAATTCAACTACATCCCCTTGTAACAACAGCTTTCAATGCTGACTTTGATGGGGACCAAATGGCTGTCCATGTACCACTTAGTGAAGAAGCACGCGCTGAAGCACGCGTCTTAATGCTTGCATCAAACAACATTTTAAATCCTAAAGATGGAAACCCCATTGTTACCCCATCTCAAGATATGGTTTTAGGGAATTATTACTTAACCATGGAAAAAGAAGGTGACTTAGGAGAAGGTCGCATCTTTGGTGATTACGATGAAGCAACACTTGCTTACGAAAATGATCAAATTACATTACATGCCCGTATTGCTATTAGAGGGAGTGCCCTTGGTAATGCACCACTCTCTGAAGAACAACGTAATGGGTACTTAATTACAACATACGGAAAACTAACATTTAACAGTATCTTACCAAAAGAATTTGCTTACTTAAATGAACCCAGTTTAACAAACTTACAACAACAACCAGATTTAGAAACTGGCGAAGAAAGTTACAAAACACCTGATGTACACTTTGTTAGACGTGGTGAAAACATTCAAGAAGCCATCAAGCAAAAAGAACTTGTTCCTCCGTTTAAAAAAGGATTCTTATCAGACATTATTGCTGAGATATTTGATGTCTTTAAAATCAATGAAACATCAAAAATGTTAGACAAATTGAAAAACTTAGGATTCCTTTATTCAACACAAGCGGGTGTAACCGTTAGTGCAAATGATGTTCAACTCTATTCGAAAAAAGAAGAAGAAATCGAACGTACACAAGAAATTGTTGATAATTTATACCAACAATATGAACTCGGACTTCTAACAGATTATGAACGTTATAAGCTTGTTATTAAAGAATGGGCTGGTGTTAAGCAACGTATTCAAAAAGGATTAATGACAGAACTTACAGAAGATAACGATATCTTTATGATGAGTGATTCTGGAGCGCGTGGGAACGCTTCAAACTTTACACAACTAGCAGGTATTCGTGGATCAATGGCGAATACAAAACGCGAGGGTCTAAATACTGCTTATAACCGTAAAGCCGGAATTAAATCAGTTATCGAACTACCAGTTAAGTCTTCATTTATTGAAGGTTTAACTATGTCAGAGTTCTTTATCTCAACTCATGGAGCACGTAAAGGTTCAACCGATACCGCTCTTAAAACAGCTGATTCTGGTTATTTAACACGTCGTTTAGTTGATGTAAGTCAAGACGTTGTTGTCACAGAAGCAGATTGTAAGACAGATAATGGAACAATCGTTAAAGAGATTACCCATGATGATGGCAAACAAGTTGTGCCTTTTTATGACCGATTAATTGGTCGTTACACAGCTGAAACAGTTGTTCATCCAGAAACTGGGGAAATCATGATTGATAAAGACGGGTATATCACCAATGAAATTGCCCGTAAGATAAACGCTTCAGGATTAAAAGAAATCCGAATTAGAAGTATCTTAACCTGTGGGACAGAACACGGTGTCTGTAAAAAATGTTATGGACGTAACCTATCAACTGGTGAAAAAGTTGAAGTGGGTGAAAGTGTGGGAACGATTGCCGCACAATCAATTGGTGAACCAGGAACACAGCTTACCATGCGTACCTTCCATACAGGAGGAGTAGCTGGGGCAGATATTACCCAAGGGTTACCACGTATTCAAGAGTTATTTGAAGCACGTACCCCAAAAGGAAAAGCAGTTATTGCTGAATTTAGTGGAACAATCGAAAGCATCGAAGTTGTTGAAGAACGCCATAAAATTAAAGTGACAAACGGTATTGAAACAAAAACATACCCAACTAACTCAGGTGTTACTGTCTTAGTATCAGAAGGTGACGATGTCTTTGCCGGAGAAAAATTAACAGATGGATCAATTGATCCAAAACAACTCTTAAAAGCGACAGACACAGAAGTGACACAAGAATATATTTTAGGAGAAGTTCAAAAAGTTTACCGTGCACAAGGAATCGAAATCAGTGATAAACATATTGAAATTATCATTCACCAAATGATGAGACGTATCAATGTCATCTTAGAAGGAGATACAGAACTGCTTCCAGGAGAACAAGTATCAAAACGTCAATTCAAAGAAGCAAACTTAAAAGTACTCGCAAATAAAGGACGCCCAGCAATTGGACGCCCAGCACTACTTGGAATCACGCGTGCTTCACTTCGAAGCGAATCATTCTTAAGTGCCGCATCATTCCAAGAAACAACACGTATTTTAACCGATGCCTCAATTAGAGGTAAAGTAGATGATCTACTTGGGTTAAAAGAAAATGTTGTTATCGGAGGATTAATCCCTGCTGGTACAGGAATCTTAAAAGATTCTAAGTTTGAATATGAACGTTCAGAAGAAGTCGTCGAACAAGAACAACTTAAAGAAGATCCATTCGCATTAGATGATTACAACTTCTAAATAACTATCAAAGCCGATACAATTTAATGTGTATCGGCTTTTCTTAAAATCTATGATATAATGTGTAATTAAATTAGGTGATACCATGAAAAAAACACTACTAGGTTATATACTTGCCTTCACAACAATCACGATATGGAGTTCTACATTTGTCGTCACTAAAGTATTGGTTGATGTTTTAACGCCTGTACAAATTTTATCTGTTAGGATCTTAGTGGCAGTGATTGTTCTTTTAATTATTTATCCCAAAATAAACAAAACATTTAAATTGAAAAATGAATTATTGTTTATTGTATCAGGTGTTGCCTTAGGTGGCTATTTTATCTTTGAAAATAGTGCCTTAACAGTCACTTTTCCTTCAAATGTGTCACTCTTTGTCGCTACTTCTCCTTTATTCACCACTTTTTTAGTATCGTTTACAGAAGAGAAAAAGCAGATTAAGCTAACCAACATTTTAGGGTTAATCTTAGCCTTTGTTGGTGTGGGGTTTATTGTATTTGGCGATAGTGGTATTAGAGGCTTTAATCCTTTAGGAGATATACTCGCAATTCTGGCAGCGTTGATGTTTTCTGTTTATACTGTTACACTTAGTCATGTCAAACAGAGCTATCACATCATTCAAAAAACACGCAAAGTATTTCTTTATGCATTTTTGATTATTGTGTTATTTGGGGTATTCTCAAAAAAATCATTAATCTGGCCTGAGATATCTATTACATTAGCCAGTCAGGTGTTATTCTTAGCGATATTTGCCTCATCATTTGCCTTTATTTTTTGGAATAAATCAATTGATCTCATTGGAACAGTTAAAACAAATGTGTTTATTTATTTGATTCCTGTTGTGACAATGATTCTAAGTGCCATATTTATCAATGAAATGATAACACTTATTAAACTAATTGGGGCAGTCTTAATTATTTCAGGTATCTATATTTCAGAACATGAAACCAAAATAAGTGAGGAAGTATAAGCTATAATTGTAACGAATTTAAGTATTATTGTTAATTTATTTTGTTGTTAGAGGCTTCAAACTTAACAAACAACTAAAATAATCTTTAAAGAGTGGTTTTCCCACTCTTTTGTAGATTTGTCAAACATAAATAACAGATTGGCACTATTTAAAAATGAGACGTGATAGAATAATCCTATAGCGAAATAACGTATAATGTTGAATAGGAGATAGCCAATCCAGCGGTGACATAGGAAAGTTATTGTA
>JAIPGF010000058.1 GCA_021736205.1 Candidatus Izemoplasma sp. | reverse complement strand
AATGTAAGTGTTATTAAAGTTACTTTAGATAATGGTGAGATTGTAAAATGCACCCCAGAACATAGATGGTTAATGAGAGATGGTACATATAAAGAGGCGAAAGATTTGGAACCAAACGATTCATTGATGCCGTTTTATAATGAATATACTTACCTTATAGAATCGATAGAATATTGTGATGAAAAAATTGATGTTGGAGATATTGAAGTTGATAAATACAATAACTTTGCTCTAGAATCTGGTGTAATTATTCATAACAGTACTATTAGTACTTTTGAAGATATTTATATTCCACAGAAAGACGGAAAACCATACGTTGATATTGAAACAATGGACCAAGGGAATGTAGATATTAGATCAAAAGTGGATGAATTACAATTTCTAAGAGGTAGTGTTGTGGCGAGTCTCGGGGTTCCAAATGCCTTTTTGAATCTGGAAGAAGAACTTTGTTTATTTTCGGGGACTTATATCCCTATGTTAGATGGAGGATCATTAACATTAGATAAAATTATCGAAGAATATCAGAATGGTAATTATAATATGTGGACCTATTCCTATGATCATGAAACAGGAAAAATAGCTCCAGGTAGAATTGTGTGGGCAAATTATACTAGATTACAAACACAATTAGTCCGAGTACATTTAGATAATGGAGAGTATGTTGACTGTACTCCGGATCATCCGTTTATGTTAAGGGATGGAAGCTATAAGGAAGCACAATATCTACAATCAGATGAATCATTGATGCCATTTATTTTAGAAGAAGAAAGTAATGATCATAAAAATGCAGTAAAAATTGAATGGTTAGAAGGAAAATATGATACCTGTGATATAACTGTAGAAGGTTTCCATAATTTTCCTGTAAAAGCTGGTGTAATGGTTCATAATAGTAATAAGTGTTTAGATTTATCATCAAAAATTCCTTTAACTGATGGAACAAAACCAAGATTGATAGATTTAATTAATGAATATGAATTAAATGGAGAATTAAAAGATAGATATGTATATTCCTATGATAATGAAACAGGTAGAATAGTTCCAGGAAAAATATCATGGGCTGGAAGAACAAGGATGAATACAGAAGTAGTCAGAGTTACTTTTGATAATGGTGAAACACAAATCGCAACACCAGATCATAAATTTATGCTTCGAGATGGTAGTTATAAAGAAGCCCAATATTTACAAGAGGGTGAATCATTAATGCCATTCTATAGTAAATTAAGTCATATAAAAACTACAATTAAAAAAGTTCCATATTTAAGTATTTATCATCCAGGATTAGATACCTGGGAGCTAGCACATAGGTCATTTGCCAAACATCTTGGGATTGTAAATGATGGAGATGGTCTTAATGTTCACCATGAAGATTTTAACCCACTAAATAATAATCCTTCTAATTTACAAGGTTTAACTGATTCTGATCATGTTAAAATACATATTGATCATAAACACTTTTTGACAACAGGAAGAGGAAAAGTTAAAATAGAAAATTATGTTATTGAGAATTGTTCTGTTTGTGGTGAAGAATATGTAAGACATATTGGGAATAATCAAATTACATGTTTAAAAGAAGAATGTAAGAAAGAAAGGTCAAGATTAGATGGATATAAAAGCTGGGAAAAAAGGAAACATAATTATAGTGGATCTATTACTTTAAATTGTCCATATTGTGGAAAATCATTTACAAGAAGAAAAAAGTATATAGAACAGTTAAGTTCTGGAATTGCTACATGTGGCGATAAAGAATGTAAAAGGCAAAGTACAAAAGATAATGTTAATGATCCATCTATGAAAAAAGTATTGAGTGAAGCTGGTAAAAAGGGTGGAAATAAATCTAAAGAAAAATTAGTAGAATATAATCGAGAACATGGTGCTCCAATGAAAGGAAGAACCAAACAAACCCATCCTGAAACTTTTGAAAAAAGAATTAATTCATTAAAAAATAATAACCCTGAGAATTCAATTATTAAAAATAATCATAAGGTTTCTAAAGTTGAATTATTAAGTGAAAGATATGATACTGGTGATATAACAGTAGATGTTTATCATAATTTTGCAATTAATGGTGGGGTTATAGTTTCAAACTCAGTTCTCTCAGAAGAAAATGTGCTGTTCGCCAGGACAATCGTTAATCATCAAAAATATTTAAATCCACAAATTGTTGATTTATTTGAAAAGATTTTAAATCTACATGATCCTGAAGAAGGATTATTAGCGCTTCAAACTACGGATATTTCATTACCGTCTCCAAGATCATTACAGTATGAAAGAGAAAGTAGATATATTGGAGAAATTGTTACGCTTATTGAAAATCTTGAACGCATTGGAATTCCAAAAGAATATGCTAAAAAGAAATATCTGCCACAAATTGATTGGAATGAAGTGGAAAATTGGGAATCCCATGAAAATATTGAAAAGAATATTTCTTCTGATGAAGAAGAGGAAGAAGATGAATTTGGTGGTGGAGGTACATTCTAATATAATAGTTACAGGAAATGTTTAACATGAAAAATTTAGATTTTATTATCGAGTCCATCATAAAAGAACTAGAATTAAAACAAATGAATGATAAATATTATAAATCTTTGCCAGATGATAAAAAGTATGCATATTATAAACCTGGGAAGAACGTTAAATATTGGAAATTATATTCATCAAATAAAACAGTGGGTTATGCGGGTATTATCTTTGAGGAAAACAAATATTTTGCAATTGTTTATATTGAAGAAAAATATAGAAATAAAAATTTATTGAAACTGATATATAAAGAGTTAATTAAAAAATGTGGAGAAAATAAACTTTATGCAAAAGTAGAAAAAGACAACGCCCAGGCAATGAAAGCACACAAAAAATTGTTTAAAAATTTTAAGAATTATGATAATGATCATGTTGTTTTTGAAGTTAAATTATAACTTATATTTGGAACAAAATAAAAATTATTATTTCATAAAAGGATTAATTTAAATATGAATTTACAAGAACTCATTGATTCAATATATTATGATAAATCTTTAAATATTAAAGGTGAACCATTAGGGAAGGTTAATCAAGTTTATCCGGGGGCTACTAGTGAAGAAGAACCATATTATGTGACACACAGGTCAATAGATTATTATAGTTCAAGACTTCAACAACCAATTGAAAATAAAGATTTAGTAAAAGAAGCAGAAAGTGATTCCAGCGGAGGATCTAATGTAGGAGATATTACTGGTGGTGATGAAGAAGAGGAATTTGATACTGGTGAAATTGGAAGAATTTATGAATTAAAGAAAATCTTTTCAAGATTAATCTCTCTCGAAACGTTTTTATCATCCGCAAATGAAGATGTATTAATAAAATTAGCTTCTTATGCTAATGACGCTATTAATTTATTTAAATTAGTTATAGAAAATATTGATCAGTTTATAGATGATATTGATAATATAATTATTTCTTTTTATGAATTCTTAGATATTTCATACAAATTACTAAAGAAACATTATGATAAATTAAATCAAGATGAGCAAGGAGATAACTAAAAATGACATATTTTCTGTCTGAACAATCAATTATACAGGAAGCTGATGTAGTTTATGAAAAACCTCAAAAAAGTGTTTTTAGAATGGCAGTACAATCTGCTGATGATGAAAATAAAAATAAAAGAATATATCCATATTCAACATTAAATGAAGCAATAAAAAATTGTATGCCACAAGTAAAGTCAAGATCATTTTATGGCGAAACTGATCACCCAATTCCTTCTGGAAATTCTGATTTTGATGAAATAAGACAAACAACTGTTTTGTTAAAAGAATCATCACATATTATAACAGATTTTGAGTGGAGAGGGAAAATTCTTTGGGCACAATTTGAAACATTATCAAATAGACATGGAAAAGATTTGGTTTGTTTATTAAGGGATAGAACTAGAATTGGTTCGTCAATGAGAGGGTTGGCTGAGTTAGAAAGAAAAAACGGGATGTCTGTTGTACAAAGTCCTTTAATAATAATTACATATGATGTAGTATCTTCGCCGTCACATCAAATTGCTAGAGTCGATGAAAGAGAAGTAACTTTTGAATCATTAACTAAAATGAATAGCAAATATATTGTAAATGAGTCAATGTCTGGAATCAGGGAAAAAGATAGTGGTTTAATTTGTACTTCTGATGGTGTTTGTTATCTACCAAATTATTTCGATAGGTTAGTAGAAACTAATATAATCAATTTCGCCAAAAAGTGGGTTTAATATTATAATCAAACAAGGTTAAATAGGAAGTTTAATATAAAATGGTCAAATTGAATGAAATCAAAAATGAAGATATAGAAAAAAGAAAAGAAGAAGTATTACCAAATTTACTAGATCAAATTTTATTAATTTGTAAAGAAGATGAAAATTTTAAAATTTCTAAAAAAATAGAGAATTATGATAAAGTTATTGAATCATCAAAAAGAAAATTAAACCATAAGAAAGAATTACTTGACCAAGCAAAAGAAATAGAAAATAAAATATTAAAAGAACTTAATCAATTAGAAGAAGAAAACACCTATAAGAGAAATAATCTTTTATCAGAATTAGGGAGTGAATTTGATGATTAATATTAGTGAGACAACTGTTCCTGATATAACCAAGAATAATATAGATAGGTCAAAACAGAATCTGGCTGAATCTATTATTGAACAGACATATCCATTATTTGATGAATTATATTTACAAAAAGAAAAAGAGTACAATGATATTGAAGATAATATATCAATAACGCATAAAAACTTACTTGATAAAAAACAAGAACTAGAAGAATTAATGAACGAGGTTAAAAGAAAAAGAAAAGTAAATAAGTTATTGAAAAGAATTGAAAAAATAATTTTTTCAGGAATTACATTTGAAACTAGTCTTAAACATGAGACTATTATATTATTAAAAACAATAGATAAAATGTCTGATGAAAGATTAGATTATAACTTAAATAGGACAATGAAAATAATTAGTAAGAGATTTGCAAGTAAATAATCTGTACAAAAAAATGGGGTTAGATAATATTTTATATACCCCATTTTTTATTTCATTTTTGATCATTTTCTAATGAATCAATTAATTTATGTCCAAATCT
>JAIPGF010000004.1 GCA_021736205.1 Candidatus Izemoplasma sp. | reverse complement strand
GAGTACAATAACTTTCCTATGTCACCGCTGGATTGGCTATCTCCTATTCAACATTATACGTTATTTCGCTATAGGATTATTCTATCACGTCTCATTTTTAAATAGTGCCAATCTGTTATTTATGTTTGACAAATCTACACTTATCAGGGGGTCGCGGTGAGGTATTTTGGCGACCAGCAACCATTAGCACAATTCTTCAAAACGAAAAGTACTGTGGGGATGCGATATTACAAAAACGTATAACCATTGATTACTTAACCCATAAATCCGTTAAAAATGATGGCCATGCACCAAAATACTATATTATGAACAATCACCCTGCGATTATTCATCGAAAGAAATTTGAACTAGTCCAAGAACTCAAGAAAAAACGTAGTAAAAAACAATCAATATCAAATTACGGGAATAAGTATCCATTAAGTGGACTAGTATTTTGTAGTCATTGTGGCAAAGTGATGAACCGGCATTATTACAATTATAGAAAGAAAAACCAGCGTGTAGTTCTTTCCTGTAAAAACAGATACAAAGATGCAGGGAAGTGTGACAATAAACCAATTGATAATGATGCATTAGAATTCGCTGTAATAGAATCAATAAAACATCTCAACTTAGAACAACCAAAGTTGATTGAAGATACACTAGAACTGGTGAAATCATCGCTCGATACATCGCATGTTCAACAAGAAATGACGCAGTTACAAAAACAAATAAACAGCGTTGAAAAAGATATTAAGGATATTATTAGTGTCAACGTTTCATCGATGAAGGAAAACACTGATTTCTACAAAGACATGTATAAAGAGAAAAAACAACTGCTACTTGACTTAAAAGTAACCATGCAAAAGAAAAAGAACGCACTTGTTGATCTTCATTTACATGAAGAAAGGATTCAACAAATGAGTTCATTCTTAGAAGGGTATACAGCGTTAAATAAAAACATCTTACTAGGAGTTTATAAAGCAATTATCGCATTAAACCAAAATGAAGTAATTCTAGTCATGAGTGATAAACAACTAAGCAAACAAGTCATTACTGATAACTTAGAAAGTATATTAGCTTTATCACCAATCGAATCAAAAACAGTTAAAAATGAAGGATCCAAGCATGCTATTACATACCATGTAGTAGAACTGAAAGGGGACTAATATGAATGTTGTAGAAATGCTCAATCTTGATGCATATGAGAAAAGACAACAAAAGAAAAAGGTCTGCGCCTATGCCCGCGTGTCTACTCTGAAAAACCTTCAGGAAACCTCCATTCATCTCCAGGTTGAAACATACACCAAGATGATTCAAAAAAATCCTGAATGGGAATTTGTAGGTGTCTACTCCGACCATGGAAAAAGTGGGACTAGTATTTTAAAACGTGACCAGTTCAACTTGATGGTTGATTTAGCGAAAGCAGGTAACATTGATTTAATCATTACAAAATCAGTATCACGGTTTGCAAGAAACACGATTGATTGCTTAAGTGTCATACAAGAGTTAAAAACGTATGGCACTGAAGTATGGTTTGAAAAAGAGAATTTATCATCATTTGATCCAAAAATTGAATTTGTCATTACAGTTGTGGCTGGAATGGCACAAGAAGAATCAAGAAACATCAGTGAGAACTGTAAATGGGGAGCAAGAAAACGATTCAAAGCAGGTATTGTTCCAATGGTTACTTCTCGTGTGCTAGGATATGAACGTGATAAAAAGAAAAATATCATCATTAATGAAAAAGAAGCTAAAATTGTACGATTGATTTTCAAGATGTATGTGGAAGGTCACTCCCAACAACAAATAGCGAACCATCTAAACAAGCAAGGCCTAAAGACCAAGTCTGGTGGAGTTGATTACTATGAAGGTGCGATAACTGGCATATTAAATAACGAAAAATATACCGGCAATGCGTTATTGCAAAAAACAATTAATAAAGGAATCGGCTCAAAAACATCGGTTCGATACCAAGACAAGTTACCTAAGTACTATGTAGAAAATTCTCATCCGGCGATTATTCCCCAAAAACTGTTTGATAAAGCACATGCAATCAAAAACGCCAAAATTAAATTTTACAATAAAACAACAGATAAAAAGGAATTACAAAAAATAGCAAAGCAACGAAGTATCTACAATGGTTTTGTTGCGTGTGCTGTGTGTGGTAAAAACTATCACTTCAAAGTAAATAATACCAACAAACCCTGGGCAAGAGGTGAACTAAAATGTGCATCTAACAAACATAAAAAAGTATGTGAAAATGATACAATCTTCACGGATACATTTGCTACCATTTTACTGAAGCACATCAACCACATTATTAAAGATAAAAACAAGTATATAAATACCCTTTCTAAGGCACTTACTGAACATCCAGTAATCATTGAACTAACTTCATACTTGAAAGCGACACAGACGAAAATAAAGGCCATTGACTCAAAACTTGGAACACTAATTACATCAGAGAGTGAACTAGATGAACTCGTTAAAAATGAACTTATCAAAACTAAAAATGGATTGCAATCAGAATATATAACATACAAGAATAAGATCTTAACATCCCACAATATTTCTAACATTATTCGAACAGTTAAATTGCTTTTAAAACCTTATGGTAAACCAATAGAGTCCATAAACGATTTTCCATTTAATGAACTATTTACAAAAGTCATCGTTCATAGTAGATACGAAATTGAGTTTGTCATTGATATATTTAATTCTGGATCACGTGAACCTATGTATGCTTTTAGAAGAATGTCAACACCGTTCATGATTAGAAAAACAGAACATATCACAAAAAGTCGAATTACAATTTATTAACGCTTCTAGCGTATTGTAATCGTACATATATTATGCTATATTTAAAGTGCGACTTAGTCGCAACTTATCCCTTACATAGCATGTGTGTATTTACACACACATCCCCTTCCTAAAGATTGCTGAGAAGCAATCTTTTTCATTTTCCAATATTCCTTAATTTTCAACTTATTAGATTTACAAAGCCAACCATCTATAAACAGCTATATTTAGATGAAAACCGTATATTATGATATATTCTTACAACACCCCTCAACTCCACGATTTTTCATGATTCTGCAAAAGTTCAACACCCCTCTGCTCTTGAAACATATTTTTTTATAAAATTCCCTTATAAATGCAAAAAAACAGGCAAAATATGCCTGTTTTCTGCTTATTTATGAAACAAGTTAATATGCTTTAAACGTCTTTAATTAGAGCTTAAACGGCATAAATAAACTTGGTATAATCAAGATGTGTTGTGTGACCTATTTTGCTACAATTTTACACCCCTACTTCTATTCAGCGCACCCTTGATAAAATTAACGCACCCCTTAATCATGGCTTAGTTTAGGGTTTTAATTTTAGACTCGTTTTCAGACAGTAATTTCTTTGTGTCAAAATAGGTTTTTCCACTATCTACTTATTGTGGGGTGTTGAACCCTTATTATTCAATATTCTCTAAGGTTACCTTTTCATAAACAACTACCCATTGTTCACTAGATCCATTTACTATCTGACTCAATATTCCCTGTCTATTACCAATCACCAAATATAGTTTATCTTCGCTTTCATACATTGAGTTCAAATATGTTCTTTCATCAAACTCCAATACTACTTCCTTTTCATTTCTCACATCATATAATCTAATACGATTATTATAAAAATCATCATCTGTTGATATATGTATGTAGGTATCTGAAACTACTTCACCAAATGTTTCTTTATCTTCAATATCTAGATTACTTATATCGAATTCTGTTCCATCAATATTATAAATTATCCTTGTAAAATTATCTTCAAATAAAGCTGCATAATAGACATTGTCTTCCTGTTCCCAAAAAGCGTAATAATATACATCATCATCTTGGATGAGAGAAACTTCTGTTGTTTCAATATTATAAACACTTACCATCTCATACGAATAATTCCCACCATTTATGTCTCCGTTAATCAAAATGTAATTTGTATATAGAGCCATGTTCCAATGGTTCATAGGATAATCAGATTCCGTAATCATGGATCCTATTTTGGTTCTATTTACTGACAAATTACCTAATACATAATACGTTAGATAAATATCAGTTAAAGACTCATTTTCCATAACAGTTATTCCTCTTAAGTCACCATCAATATATTGAATGTCTTTCAAATAATATTCAACATCATATATTTGATATGTCCTATTTATAATATCAAATTCTAAAATATATCTAGCCTCATACAAGGCTATACTTGCATATATAATATTATCACTTTGTATTGATTCAACAACTATCTCGCCAGAACGAATACCACTTCCATCATTATCCAATGTTAGTGTCTCATTGATATCAATTGTTTCTAAAAGATTATTCGCTTGATCCAAGATAGCTATCATTAACATATCATCGACACAATCGTCATCATCCCATGCATCATATGTTGTTTCATAACTTCTAAGTATTAATGCTGTTTCATCTTGATACTCAAAAATGTTTAATACACTTGAATTTTTGTATTGACCTTCTATATTTCCAATATAGTTATCAGGTAGTTTATTAGAAATATAGAACCACGTTGCTAAAGCTACAAATACAGTAAATATTGCAATTAAAATTCCCTTTTTCATCCTTAATCCTCCCGATATTGCAAAATGTCTCCTGGTTGGCATTTCAAGACTTCACATATTTTTTCTAATGTTGAAAATCTGATAGTTTTTGCTTTTCCTGTTTTCAATATTGATAAATTGGAAAGGGTAATACCAACTTTTTCAGATAATTCGTTTAAACTCATTTTTCTTTGAGCCATTATGACATCTAAATTAACAATTATCATAAAATCACCTATATTGTTAAATCATTTTCTATTTTTATTGTGATGCTTTTTTCCATTATAATGCTAAGTAAATATGTAAAAGAAGAAACAATAAGTGAAACTACAAAAACCATGATTGATAACATCCCTAATAGTTCAGAGTAATTACCCAAAATAATCATCAGTAATAAACCCAACAGGTGTAGACAACCTATTGCTAAACCTGAATATATAATTTTCTGTAATCTATCAATCACCTGTTCTTTAAACAAATCATCTTCGTTTAATAATGATAATATCATAAATACCTGTGATAAAGCATATCCAAATGGCGCATGAAATGCAATAACGATAATATAATAAATCCATTTCACAATTAGAATATTATCTACTTCTGCAGTAGTAAGACTAAATAGATATGGTAACACTACAAATGTAAATATAATTGATCCAAAAAAAGAAGCAATAATGCCAACATTATATGACCTCAATAAAAACTTATTCATAAAATCACCTCAAAATAAGTATACCACAATTTATTGTTTTTCAATAAATTTTTATTATATTTCAACTATTTTTATACTATAATGTTTACATATCATAAGAAAAGGGTGATTAAAATTATGAACTATAAGTTAGAATTCAAGAAAAACATAGTTGAAGAATATCAAAAAAGAATACCAGTCACAAAACTATCAAGGGATTATGAAATACCAAGATCCTCGATATACAATTGGATAGATCTATATTTAGAAAAACCAATTGAAGAAATCAACGTTTCAAAAAAGCAGTATAATTCACTAATAACTAAGATGAATAAAATGAAAGATGAGCACAAACTAATGAAAAAGATATTGGCATCACTTGATATACCACTGTCAGAAAGACTTGACTATGCTAAACAAATACAAAAAAAAGGATATCTGTTCATATGGTATGTAGACTATTAGGTATTAATCGTTCCACATTCTACCATGACAAATTTAGAAAACCTGAAGTTACTCTTATCGAAGAAGATGATCAAGAGTTTAAACCTGTTATTAGGAGATTATTTGATGTTACTGAAGGACGACTTGGTGCACGTAAGATAAGAACACTAATGATGAAGGAAGGACATCAAATAAGTGAGCGACGTGTTAAAAGACTTATGGTAGAAATGGATCTTGTTCCAAATAAACCTGATGATGATTATAACAATTATCACAAAAGAAAATATGCATATAAACCAAACATTATCTCCAAATCCGAATATTATCCTTATCCAAATAAAATATGGGTAAGTGATCTTACTTATATCAAGGTACAGAGAGAACACTACTACTTGTTTGTCATAATTGATTTATACTCTAGAAAAGTTCTAGGTCATAAATTATCAAAATCACTTGAAGCTATAGAACTTATAAAATTAATGGAATCAACATATAAGTCAAGAAATGATCCAAAAAATATAATTTTTCATAGCGATCAAGGATTACAATATACATCACTTGTATTTAAAAAGTATTTAAGAAAGAATTATATTACACAATCCTTTTCTAAAAAAGCATGTCCCTATGATAACTCTGTAGCTGAGAGTTTCTTTGCTAGTTTGAAGAAGGAAGAAGTCTATCGACACATTTATAATAGTTTTGAGGAATTAGAAAATGCAATCGACAAATACATCGAGTTTTATAATACAGTTCGTCCACATGGTTCACTGGGTCATTTAACACCTAATGAATTTGATGAAGACGGCTTAATAAAGGCAAAAGAAGACCGTCAAAACTGACGGTCTTCTTTCTATCTAAACAGTAAGTGTCCAACTTTTAGTGTCCAATTTACTGTCTGTTAACCAATTGGTGGAGTTGAGGGTCCCTGAAACTTATCCGCGTCCATATTAATATTTTGGGATTATTGTAATCCAATCTGTTAGTATTATTTCAGTCTCAATGATATAACTTTCAGATTCATTTATATCAATTCTATATACAATTTCTAATCTTAATTTCATATGATTGATACCATCATTAGTAGCAGACTTTGTAACATAGTAGTTTTCAGATGTTAAGTTAGTAAATGATGTCCGAACTGTATTATTATCATTATTTTCATCATATAGAATTTCGTAAAACTGATCACTTTCTGGTAAATCTATTTTTGTAGTGATGTCTTCTTCCTCATATACATCAAAATACAGTTTTATAGAGACTATATTGCCCATAAGATTCATAACTTTATCAGGGTTAAATGAAATTTCTTCTAACGTATACTGGAATGCATCTCTTGTAGACCAATCATCGGTATCATCACCTCGGAATAGGTCTACTCGATTTACATCTTCGGATAACTGATCGAAATCATATCTACTCTCTTGGATTTCTGAGGATACTATGATATCTTCTATTTTAATTAGTTGAACCAGTTTATAACTATCTTCATCTCTTATAATCACATCACCATCACGAGGTTGTAAAGTAACGATTTCTTGGTTAGCGATTTGTTGTTGTTCAACTATCTGCGACTGTAAAGCAATTTGTTGTTGTAAGACGAGTTGGTACTGTTCTGCAATTGCAGTTTGTGTTACAGTTTGAGATTGTATTGTTTCAGTAATCGAAGTTGTTGCGGTATAAGCAATAACAACTGTAGCTACAATAGTAAGAAAGCTCATTATTAACTTAGCAATTTCAATCCAAACAGGCTTCTTCTCCATATATTTCCCTCCTTTATGTGAACGCACTACTTCTTCGCATGCAATCTTAAATCAATTTTGAACAAAGAAACATGAAAATTTTGTTCTTAAACTCAAAGTTATATCTTTCTAAATACTTTTTAATTAGATTTTGTTTTAACTTTTTGTGAAACCCAAACATATCTATCATAACTGATATTACCATCATAAATCTTTTTAAGATATGTTATTTCTTCAAGTTTTTTCATATCAATTTTTCTTGTTGTGTTTGGGTTTAAAAAGAATAAAAAATCATCATCCTCATACTTTTCTCTGAAATAACTGTTTGATAATATAACACCTGTTATGTTTTTATATTCATCCAAAGCAAATATATTAGTTTTAATCTCTTTATCTCTGATTTTGGTAATCCCACTAAAGTCATAGTCTTTGATATTTTCCTGCTTATAGTTAATTCTTAGTAATCTATTACTAGCACCATATAATGCATTCATAATTAAATCAATATTTAGATCAGAGTTGTATTCAAAAATGAAATATCCTGGGTGGATACAAATAAATACTGGCTGTACTTCATCGATAATTAAATTGTTAATATACTCATTTGTTTTACAATTTTTATCTCTTAATTTACCCAAGATTCTTGGCAAAATCGCTTTATATCTATTAATGTCACCACTTAGCTGTTTTTCAACTAAGTCTTTATTACTACTTGATCCTTTAGTAGTAATAACACACTCAATATAACCTAAGTCACATAAAAAATCTGGACCAGCCTTATCATCATTCGCTGTTTTAGGTTTAAATCCTTTACGAGCTAAAAATTCATATGTTTTTAACTCATGCAGAACCGAATAAAATTCTTGAGTTTCAACATCTTCTTTCAGTTTCATTTTCTCGTATGAAAAATCAAAGACTTTCTTCTTTTTCTTAAGATTATCATCAGTACATTCATCCATGATCTTTATCCCAATACCATATAAATCATCAAACAGTTCCTTATTCATAAGATTTTAAATCTTTCAGTTCTTTTACTAGTTCATATTTGATTCCATTATCTAATATTTCAAAATGTTTGCGACCGGATAAAATTTTGGCTTTTTCAGATTGTCTTAGTTGATCTTCATCTTTTGACCCCTTAGTTTCTGCAACAAAGTATAGTTTATCTCCATCCATACCTCTTAAAAGCACAATCCAGTCTGGAGAATACTTACCATAAGGTGTATCAATTGAGAACTTTGTAGGGAGTTTTGCATATACAATAACATCTTCATCTTTTTCAGCATCTTCTGCGAACATTTTTTCTACTTCAGAATCAAATATTACATAATCGTATACGTTTTTCTCATCAGAGATATCCAGAACATTTTTATTCTTATATCCATATAGTTCAGAGTCATCAAATACTTCTTCCATGTTATAAAAGTCATCTAGTTTATAGTACTTGATTCCATCCACCATATATTCTCTTTTAAGTTTTCTAATAATTGCTGATACATGCTTGATAAATAACTCTGGATTTACATTGAAGTCTTTTAATCTACCAGAATCCACTAGAATGTCGGTAAGGGTTTTTCTTAGAAGTCCAGTTGACTCTTGTAGTCTTCTTAAAACATCTGGTCTTCTTGGTGTTTCAAAATCAAAAACTTTTCCGAGATTTTCATATCTAGCGCGTTCTTCATGCAAGACACCTTTTGTTGTTACATCAAGGAATGAGCGTTCTCTTCTTACTTTTTCAGCTTCAATCGTTGGCATATAAGCAATATCTCTTGAACATGCCTTAGTAAAAGCATCAATATCTATATCAACTGAATAGAAAGTTTTTTGATCGATTTTCTTGAATAATGCTTTGAATTCATCTGATAAGAATACTTTCTTATTCCTTTTAACTTGTACTCGATCATTTGCATTCTTAATTTCAATTTCTCTTGATAAGTTTTCAATTTGAAACATAATTTTGTGTTTCATTTCATCAAATTGGTATGGCACTGTGAACTTATCTTCATTCTTATCCCTAAAGAATTCTTCAGTAACTTTGTTTTTACTATTAATGTATCCTTTATCTTTTAGAAACTTATATATTTCTTGAGATTCACTTTGAGACAGTCTTCTTTCTGTACCGTCATCTCTAGTTATTTCAAGGTTTGTAAAACTAACCTTTTCAATAACACCAAACTTAAATCCTGCTTCGCGTTCTAATTCAGTTTGTAGTTCTTTTGCGAAGGTTTTATAGGCTTCATTAGCAACAACTGATAACTTATTGTATTTTGGTTCTAGTACTCGACTACCATCTTGGTCTACGCATATTCTAAGTCCGCGGCCAATTTTTTGTCTTTTTGTTAATGTATCCTTTGTTTCAACTAACGTACATACTTGGAAAACATTTGGATTATCCCATCCTTCTTTTAAAGCCGAGTGAGAAAAGATAAAACGAAGTGGTTCTTTTAGATCTAGTAATCGTTCTTTATCTTTCATGATCAATTCATACGTTGATTCATCGGCTTTAGATGACCCAGTAGATGAATCTTTAAAACGGTTCTTATTGTCAACTGAAAAATATCCATCATGTATATCATCAGGAAAAGCAGCAAAATGATCTGGATTTCGCTGGATTAAATGCTTATATTTGCCTTCGATTAAGTTCTTATATTCTTCTTCAAACCAAATGGCATATTTTCCTTTGTTAATCTTTCCATTAGAATCATAATCACGATAGTTAGCAACTTTATCAATGAAGAAAAGGGACAATACTTTGATTCCTTTTTTTACGTAGTGTGCTTCTTTTTGTAAATGCAAGTCAATTGTTTCTCTAATTTGAGCACGCTTAATCGCTTCCTGGTTTGTTTCGCCTGTTGCTTCACCTAAACGTAAAACTGTTCCTTCTGAAAAAGCAATGCTTTCTTCGCCTTCAAAACAATCAATATTACTTACAATAAAGTTTTGATTTTTATAATAATCTACTTCTTTTGAAGCATCCCATAAGTCCGTACCAGGTTTTACTTTGACTTTTTTCTTTTTCAAGGTACCATCTTTTTGTTTTACCCATACTTCTACTTTTGCACTGTAGCCATTTTTATCATCGACACTAAATAATTTGATATATGGTTTCGCTCCAGCTATGTCAGATAACACTGAAGAAACCTCGATTTGTTTAACTAAACGTTTTTGATAAGCATCCACTGGGGTTAGCTGATACATTAAATTATATAATTCTTTATGCGTAGCTGAGTAACGCAATGTAACAAGTGGATTTAGTGTTTTAAGGGCCTCTTTCGCTTTTGTTGTGGTATCAACTGATTGTGGTTCATCAATGATGACAATTGGGTTTGTACCTGAAATTAAATCAATTGGTCTATTACCACTTAATCTATCGCTTTCACGATGGATAATGTTTGATTTTTTATCATCATCTATGTCTTTTCTAAAAGCATCAATATTGATAATCATAATTTCAATGTTTGTACTGGTTGAATATGTTTGTATTCTATTTAATTTAGAAGAGTCATAGACAAAGTAACTATAAGGAACATTGTCGTATTTAAATTTAAAGTGTTCTTCTGTAATTTGAAGACTTTTGTAAACTCCTTCTTTAATCGCAACACTAGGTACAACAATAATAAATTTAGTAAAACCATAACGTTTATTCATTTCTAGAATTGTTTTGGTATATACATATGTTTTCCCTGTACCAGTTTCCATTTCTATAGAGAAATTACGACCATGAATATTGTTGCTTTTAAGTATGTTGTTTCTCTCTTGAATTTTTCGTACATTTTTTAGTAGTTCAAAATCATCAAGTGAAAGCTTATTTCCATAACCTAGGTTATATGTCTGCCCTTCCCCTTCAAGTAAATCACTATATTTTCTATCCTGAGATATATCAATGGTAAAAACTGAATCTTTGTTTTCAGCACCCTCAAAAATATCAACGATGGAGTTGACAGCATCTGTCTGAAATTCTTGATCGACAAACTTTAATTTCATCATTTATGAAACCCCCTTAAATGCATTTTACATCTTCTACGCCATTATGTTTTAAAGTGGCTTCTGCGTTTATTTTATCATTATCATTAACAAATCCTGATTCTAAAAATATTACAACATGAGGACTTCGTTTTGTGATTTCTTTTACATCAGTATCTTCTATCTTATCGTTAAGATTCACAATCATATAACCATCAGCAATATCATACATTGTTTTATCATTTATTGTAATTTCTTTAGCTGTATGATTAAAGACACCGTATTTAAGAAGAATTTCATAAAGCACATCTTCTTTTGAACGATTTTCTTTAGTTACTTCAATTTGATCTAGCAATGATTCTTTTGTAACTTCAGCTGATGAATCCCAAGCTTTAATGTTTGTATCATCTAACTTAAACACTTTAAATCCAATGTCTAAAGACTCTGGATCGACAACATTTTCATTTATCATTCCGGCTTTGTTCTTTTTATCAATTAATTCTTGTTTTATTTGTTGCCCAGCTCTTCTTATTCGTTCTTTACCCAAATCACAAATAGTTCTATGTCCTTCTTTATAATAACTATCAGAAGTTTCTAATTTTTCAGGTAACTGCACCATAATATATTTTCTATTGCCATTATCCTCTGCATTTAACTTCATGACTGCATGAGCAGTTGTGGCTGATCCAGAAAAAAAATCCATTACAAAATCCTTTGAACTAGTGATAAACTTTAGAATTTGGTATATAAGTCTAACTGGTTTTTTCCCATTATCAAATGCTATTTTGCCTTCTTTCTTAACATTACCCATATCAAGATAAAATCCATCCCACCAGTCACCTCGAATTGAAACAGGTCCATACGTATTAAAAAAATCGTCTGCTACTCTTAATTTACTAGCAAGTGTTATTCTTTGATAAAAATTCCCATTATCATGTTTAGCAACAAAGTATTCTCTACTATCACTTTTGAAAACTCTAATATAATTATCACTTATATTTTGAGAAAAGCTATCTGGTATGTTAATTGAATCATGGACTCTCACAATATAGTCTGCATTATCATTAATGTAAGCTCTTAACAATGGTGAAGTGTGATATCCTTCCTGGAGATCAAATGAACCTCTTGAAGACAACAATCCTAATATTCTCAATTCTTTCACAATGTCATTATTTTTCAACACTTTATCTTTCAGACTAATTTCTTTAAATATTCCTGGTTCGAATTCTTCAATAAATTGGCTATAATGAACATCATATTTATTCGGTTTAAATAGCTGTTTTATACCAATGGTTTTTTTACCACTTCTACTATAAACCAATATAAATTCTCCGTTTTTTACAATATTTCCTTCTTTTGCTGCTTTAACTTTCATTCCCTGTGTTGTAGACATTTCTACATGAATCACCGTGACAAAGTTATCTTCACCAAGTATTTCATCGCAAACTTTTCTTAAATTAGCCTCTTCATTAGAATCAATACTAATAAATATAACTCCATCCTGAGACAGTAAATTTTTTGCCAACATTAACCTTGGATACATCATATTTAACCAATCAGTATGATATCTGCCACTTGTTTCAGCGTTGGATGACTTGCTTTGATTAGTTTGCTCTTTATAGTTTTTAAGTGAGTCTTTAAAATCATCTTTATAGACAAAATCTCCACCTGTATTGTAAGGAGGATCAATGTATATCATTTTTATTTTTCCAAAGTATGTTTTTTGAAGTTGCTTTAACACTTCTAAGTTATCTCCTTCTATATAGAGATTCTCTGTTGTATCCCAATCAACACTATCTTCTTTTGAAGGTCTTAGTGTTGCAGTTGAAGGCATTTGAGCTAATTTGATTGCTTTACTCTTACCATTCCAAGTGAATTGATACTTTTCAATTGAGTCATCAATTTCTTCACCAAGCATCAATTTTAGTTTCTCAAAATCAATTTTTCCTTCTATAACTGCATTAGGAAAAAGTTTTTTCAATTCTTCAATATTTTTGTTTTCTAAGTCCATACTTTGTCCGTTAAGTTTATCCATTATTTAATTCCTCCTTGATTCTCTCTATATGCTTATTTTTATCTTCTTCTTGTTCTTTAATATCTTTATGTATTGTCATCTTTTCATTCATACTTGTTGCTTCTTTATTTGATTCATTTAAACGATTAATTTCTGTTTCAATTATAGCTATCTGATTCAAAATGTCTTTAATGAACCTAGCATCTAGTAGTTTTGAAGGATAAAAGGCAATCAAATCAATTAATCGTTCAGAATAAATTGCATTTTGATATGTCTCATATAAATCAAATAGATCTCTGAATTGATAATGAGTATAATCTAATGCATTTAAGAAAACTTTAGAACTTTTGTTTCTAATTTCTAACTTGTTAGTCATGTATACATGATCAACAACTGCTAGGTTGGTATCTACTTGATTGATTCTTTTTTCTGCTGTTGATAACGTATAGATTTCTTGATAGTTTGTAATAATGATAGTTGGATTTGGAAACAATGCCTGCAATTTATTATGAAGAGATATGTTTTTACTCATCGTCTTTAATTCAACAAAAAATACTTGTATTTCCTCATAAAGGAAGTCATCTTTTTTAACGCTCTTTAACAAGGTTGTTTCTGTATCAAGTATACCTACTAGATATAATGCTGATATTTGGGATCTTAGTAGATTTTCATCTGACTTTGATACATCAAGTTGTTCAACTATCGCTTTTATGGCAATTCTATTTTTTATCAAAGCATCCTCAGGAAAGTTAAAATAATCTAGTATCTTACTCATCTTTAATCACCAAAAATGATACAAGTTCAAAATCATTTAATCCTTTAACTTGGTTGGTTTTAATGGTTGATCGTCCTAATCGGAATAGTGATTGAACACCTTTTTCTTCTGCTATTCCCTTAATGTCAAATACGGCTTTCTCTAATAATTCAGTATATTTATCCATCTTTGTTCCATCTTTTGTTTCCTTATTAAAGGATTCAACGACTTCCCTTAACACATCGCTTTTACCAGTAGTCATACTTTTAAATAGGTCCAGTATACGTTTAGGACTTTTATTGCTAATATGAATGTCACCATCTTGTTTCACATAGACTAAGAAAAATGGATAGAGCGAATTAGCTGCTTTCTCATTCACATCGTAGTTCATTTGTTTTAAACAATAAATGACGCCTTCAACTGCTTCATCTTTAACTTGATTTGGTATGTTGGTTACTGCATGTATGCCTGTTGGATAATCTTCTAACATACTAGGATGTTCCTTCATATACTTTTCTAGCGATATAATAAAATCATCCAATGTAAAATCAGTGATTGAAATACCACCTGAAATATCTTCAAGATCGACAACTTCTTCTTGAAGTTTTTTTAATTGTTCTTTACGGTAAGCTAAGTCTTTTCCTTCTGCACTTAATACGTCATCTTCACCTGTCGCTGATAAATCAAGTAAAGCCATTCGGTTCTTAACTCTCGATTCAAGATTAATATATTCATCTAACTCCATATTCGGCCAGAAGTTAACAAGCTGGATTACTTTATTTTTACTACCAATACGGTCTATACGACCAAATCGTTGAATGATTCTGACTGGATTCCAGTGAATATCATAATTGACCAAGTAATCACAATCTTGAAGATTTTGTCCTTCGCTAATACAGTCGGTTGCGATTAAGATATCAATTGAACCCTCTTTGCTGATATATTTACTAGATTCTGGTGAAAAATGAATCAATATATCTTCAAAATGGTTTCTTACATTTGGTGCATTGTTTTTAAGTGCTGATGATCCAGTTACTAATCCAGAGTTTACTCCGAAGTTATCTTTGACCCAATCACTAATGTTTTTATAGAGATATTCAGCAGTATCACTAAATGATGTAAAGATAATCATTTTTTTGTTATTTGGATTAATAGGATTCTTTATTTTATTTGTTATTTGCTCTTTTAAATCAAGCAGTTTTTTATCTCTATCAACAGTAACTTTATATGATTCATCCAAGAGTCTTTGCAGTATGGCTTTGTCTTCAAGAAGGTCGTTTTTATAACGAATTCTATCCATATCTTTTAGTAACACAGTAATTTTTTTACCAACTTCTACATCTTCCCATTCATCATCCGCATCATTAATAGAATCATAATCAAACGATTTATGATTTTCGATTTTTTGCAACGCATCATCGATTTGGGTTAATACTCTACCAATGGTTAACCGGAATGCATCAACACTACTTTCAAGACGTTTTAAAATGTTTACGCGCATTAAATTAACCAAACTACGCTCTCTATCAGTTTGGGTAAAAGAACTTGTTCCACCTTTTACTGTTTGTCCGTACTTTTCTTCATATTCTGCTACTCTTGTAGGTAAAAGATATAACATTGGTGAATATATCGGTAAGGTTAGTTTTGCTATGTCACCATTGACACTACTTAAGGAAGGAAACTCTCCTAGTGCATCGATATCTGATTTGATTGTAATAGGCGTTAACCTTTTTGGAAACTCTCCTATATCTTTTGTATCATAGTATTTTTGAATGTGTTTACGACTTCTGGCAATGGTTAATGAATTTAACAAATTAAAGAAATCATAATCAAGCATTTGTAGTAATGCATCAGTAGAACGTAAACCATCTGGTCTTTCGCCCCATTCGTTAAATCGTCTTTGGGCATTTGTTAATGTTCTTTCGACACTTTCAATATTAGTTGATTCCGCTAATGCATGGTCGTTATCTTCTGTGATAAATCTAATTTGATTTTTCAAATCAGCCAAACGGTTATTTACTGGTGTAGCAGATAACATCAACACTTTTGTCTTCACACCACTTTTAATAATCCAATCCATTAATTTATCGTATCTTGTGATTCTATCTTTAACAGCTGGTGCATTTCTAAAATTGTGTGATTCATCTATTACCAACAAATCGTAATTGCCCCAGTTTATTGTTGATAAATCTATGTCTCCCGAATAACCACCATCACGTGATAAGTCGGTGTGATTTAGCACATCGTAGTTGAAGCGATCTTCAGCCAACATATTGCTTGTTGAATTTTGTTTGAATGATGTCCAGTTACTTCGCAGTTTTTTAGGTGACAGCACTAATACTCTATCATTGCGTAACTCATAGTATTTGATAATAGCTAAGGCTTCAAACGTTTTCCCCAGTCCAACTGAATCAGCTATAATACAACCATTATAGGTTTCAATCTTCTTGATAGCACCTACAGCAGCATCTTGTTGAAAGTTATAGAGCATATTCCATATCTTACTATTATGAATACCAGTCTTTTCCTTAATTCTGGTATAATCATCTTGATTGATTAGTATGTCTTTAAACATATGGTAAAGCGTTAAGTAATAAATTAATTCTGGTGCATTTTCTTTATACAAAGTTGTTAAGTGTTCGAGCATATTCGCTTTTACATCTTTAGTTACATCTTGATTATTCCATATTTCATCAAAAAAATTAGAGAAATCGTTAATAATCCCTGGATCATCTTCATATTTTTTAAAGTCAAACATGACTCTGTTTTTGTACCCTAATCCCTCTAATGAAAAATCTAGATTAGACCCATCTAGTAAATAGTTTTTTTCATTCGTGTTTTTAACTTGTATAAATTTATGGTTTATAACATTCTTGTTTATAACTGATTTAACATTCACTTTATTATTAATAAAATTATAAAACTCTTGAGCAACAGTAGGTTGATCAAGTTTGTTTTTTAATGCAATCTCAAGATCAAATTCAGACATGTTCCTCTCTCTATTTTTCATTTCTAACACGAATACTTTACTATCTTTATTAACAATAAAAGAATTATCTAAAAAAGTCGGTTCATTATAAAGAAACCGAACAGACTCTGTTTGGTTTAATTGTTTTTTTAATTTATCAAAGGCATATATGGTAAATATAGATGAAACAACATCTACCTTAGAATCCTTATTAATATTATCTCTTAAGAACTCCCCAACCTGCCCTAACCTGTTTTTATCAAAAGTTTTCCCCATTTTTATCACCTCACGCGTTATTAAAATTATAACATATTACACTTTGAACTGAAAGATAAAAATCTTTACACAAAATAACAATCGATGACGATAATTATCTTAAAAAAAGAACAACCTCATCAGAAGTTGTTCCATGCTAAAATGTCTCTATCAATATTGATTCGGTATATTAGTTCTTCATTCAAATCGTACTGAATAAATGCATTCAATAGGATGTTAATTGTTATTATTTCGTTTCCTTGTTCGATTACTTTGACAATATTTCTTACCGCTTCTTTTCGATTTTCTTTGAATAGATCTTTGTAGAACTTTTGTTTACTTACAATGTCTTTTTTATATACCGTATTAATTGCTTTTAGGTCTGAAGCTATTAATGATTGCTCGTATTTGATTTCTCTTATCGTATTAATATAATCTTGTATCTGTTCATTTAGTAACGTATCAATACTTTTACTGTGACTATCTAGTTGATTGGTTAGATTCATTAACTGTTTATTGTTATCAGCGATATCCTTGTCATACTTTTCATTTAGAGAGTTTAACTTGATTTTGATTTGTTTCAGTTGATTGTTTATCTCTGTTTTAATTAATTTAGCTGAATCTTTACTTAATATTCGATTGATTTCTTGTATGACAAATCGATCCATGTACTCAATATTGATTGGCTTTGTTGGACATGGTTCTAGTTTTTTTGTTTTACAACGGTAAATAATCCGGCAATGTTTGCTAGATCCAGTATACTGTGTATGTCCAGTAATACTTGACCCGCAATTCGCACACCGAATCAATCCAGATAGTAGATACTTACTTTTTGGACCTCGGTTATATTGACTATGTTTTCTCTTTTGCAATAGTCGTTGTACCTTATCGAATTTCTCTTTGTTTACAATGAAAGGTATTGCATTTGGAATCCTGATGATATCTTTATCAGGTTTATTTTTATGGTGGTTTCTAGTACCATCAACATTCTTTTTGGCACTACGATTATAGACATATTCCCCAATATACTTTCGATTTTGTAATAAATCTGTTAAGTGTGATTTGAACTTTTTACCAGTCTTTGTACGATATCCTAGTTTATTCAATATTCGTGCAATCTCTGCATAACTATAATCTTTTAAGACTAAGTCAAATATCATGCGGACAGCTTCTGCTTCTTTTTTATTTATTACTAGTTTTTTCTCCTCATTTAGATTAAACCCTAATGGCGGAATACCTCCTGTATGAATGGCTTTGTTCGCATTTTGCATTAATCCAGCAAATGCTTCTCTGGCCAAATTTTTTACGTAAAATTCCGAGATACCCATCGTAATCAAGTTGAAGAATCCTCCTTCAGGTGTCGTTTCATCAAAATCTTCAATAACACTTAGTATACGTATACCTAATTTATTCAACTGTTTCTTGTAATGCATACTATCGGCCACTGATCTACTTAGGCGGTTCATTCTGTAAACCACAACAAAATCCCAATCTGACATATAGGCATCTTCCATCATTTGTTGAAAGCCATCCCGATTATCATTTGTACCTGTTTTCGCTTCATCAATATACCTATCGACTAAATTCAGGTTGTTTCTCTTACAGTATTCTTCAATCTTATCTAACTGTTTGTTAATGGATTCCTCTCTTTGATTCGTTGATGAATATCTACAGTAACATACTGCTTTTTTCTGTTTCATGTTTCACCTCCATATTTATGATATATAGTCAATACTTTAGCTAATACAAAAGAAAGACCCAAGCTCTCGCTTAGGTCTTCCATTCTATTGAAGTTTAAACCAAAGTTCCAATTCTTTTAAGTCATCAAAATCTCGGATAAATGTATAATCAACTGTATGTGGAAAATGAGGGTACCCATTTACCTTTAAGTTATCGATTAATGTTAACTCATCAATCATTTCATTGTAATAATACTGAAAAAGCACGTATAGTTCATCAATTGTTAAATCTCTCGTTGAACTTAGCTCAAGAATCGTCAAATCTAACTCGAGTTGATCCATAAACACTGAATCTTGTTTGATATCTGCTGTGATATTTTTAAGTAAAATTTTCAAACTTCTTACATATTGCATCTCAACTCGCTTACTAAGCGTCAGACTATAACTTTCCCAATCTAACTCAGCTAGAGAAAATGCTACTGCATTCATATCAGGGTTGTTATAGTTGACGTTATGCTTATTATATTTGCTTGTAAAATACTTAAAAGCATCTATTCCATAACTAGCTACCTCTTTACAATACTCCTTTGATTTTTCTTCGATGAAATCAAATGCAAGTGCCTGATATACATCAAATGAATAATCGTCATAGTTTTGATAACTATACTTCTGCAAGAGGCTATTAAATATACCCATATACTTTCGATTTAGCCCCTCTTCATCATTTGCAAAAACTTTTAATATGTAGAAAATATCTTCATCCAAAATGGTAAAAGTATTTCTCAAGTCATAAACTTGATGGAGATTCTCGTAATCTTCGATTAAGTTTTTTATTTCACTCATATTTCTATCCTTTCTTTTTTGAGGAAGCAGCTTTTACTGCTTCCAATCTATTGTAATTTCTTGATTTGTTACCTCTATTTTTGAAACAAAGGTTCTAATAATACGTTTTGACAGCTCATCATTGATGAAAATTTCTTCTTTATCAAGCTTTTTAGTGGTAGCAGTGGCAACAGTGGTAACAATCGTGTCTATTTTATGCTCAATTTCTTTGATTCTGTTATCTGTTTGAGTCAAAACTGTGTCTAATCTTTCAATTTCTTGCTCAGTTGCTCGTTTTACTGTAGGGGATACGGATTGATATAACCCCACGGTCATTTTACTGATTAGATTTTGGTATTCTGTTCTTTCTCGTTTCAAACGTACTAAGGTATTTCGTTCCTGAGCTAAGTATGAATCCACTATTTCCTGTTCAATTCCAACTTCCTGTATAGAGTTGTTCATGATTGTCATGATTTGATCCTTTATTATGTCTTCAAGGTATTCAACACGAATAGGCTTAGTTGAACAGTTTCCACCATGTTTTTTCTTGTGATTCTTACATTCATAGGTTCTATATCGTTGCTTTTTACGCCCTGATCGTTGAGAGTTACCTGTTATGGATTCATTACAACTGCCACATTCAAGCAGTCCAGTTAGCAGATAGGGAGATTTTCCCTTTATCGTTCTTCCGGTTGCTCTACTTTTTAGCAATTCTTGTACTAAGTCAAAGCGCTCTTTTGAAATGATTGCTTCAGGCACAACTTCTTCTGATTTTACTTCTGGGAACAATTCCTTAATAACTCGATCTCTATCTTTTCGTTTTTTGTGACTATTCCAAGTACTGATTCCGCAGTTTCGTTCATTTGTAAGAATACTGTGGATTGTAGCAAAGGAAAACCGGTTGGTTTTACGAGGTTGAATACCTCTAGTTTCTAGCTCATCTACGATTTCTTTATAGCTTTTTCCTTCTAAGAACATAGAAAAAACCAAATCTACCCCGATTGCTTCTTCTGGGTTGATCACATACTTTCGATTTTTTACATCATATCCGTAGTTACCAGGTCCGCCTACGGTATAGCCGTTATCAACTAACCGCGAATGCACCTTCATTACATCTTCTGCACTTCTTCTAACTTGGAACTCATTGGTAGCCCATTGAATCTGTTTGATTAAAATACCTGCTGCACTTTCATCCCCTAGGTCATCTAGAACAATCAAGTACGCATCGTGCTTCTCAATTGTCCGAATCAATGAGGCCATCGTTACTGAGTCTCTTGAGAATCGATCACTCTTTGATACCACGATTACGTCTGTCATCTTGTCACGAACAGAATCAATCAATCGATTTTGCTCATCTCTTTGATCAAGAAAAAATCCAGAAACGTTATCTTCGCTAAAAATTTCAACATTTTCGATATCAAGTAAGGAGTCATATTTTGAGATGAACTCCTTACATTCATCGATTTGGGTAGGTAGTGACATTTCAGTCTTGTCTTCGCGTGACTTTCTCGCATAGATAGAAACATGAAGTTTCATTTTGCTCTTCTTGCTTGCTATCATATGAAGTCTTGCTATTTCTTCTTTACGCAGTTCTCTCATTTTCTTCTCCTTCCATAGAAAAAGGACCCTTTTTAGGGTCCTCTGATACTTGACTTGCTATTGCTTCAAATAACAGTTCCTGCATCCGTTGTTTGATCTTTGAATCTAGTACGAAACGATTCAGTTCTTCTGGCACTGATACCTTTCCTTTTTGCCTTACTAGCTCATCTCTATCTACTTTAGTTCGCATGTCCTTCATCCCTATCAAAAGATTCAAATATGGCTTTGATATCTTCATCGTTATTATAGTTCTCTTTATAGATTGGAGGACGTGCATCAGTAGAGTAGAAGTTAGGTGCTTCATAAAGCCAAGGCATCATGGTTTCAGCAGTTCGTTCAAGGTGGAATTTCACAGCACGTGAATCCAAGTGACACAAGTTTATCGTGTTTCGACCGCTCTGTTGTGCGATGATATCTTTACTACCCCAATATTTGAGTACTGGTTTGTATTCATAGATACGATTGTTTCTTAGGATGGATTTCACTATCTCTGAAGGAATTGCGACATCCATCGTATCTTTATAGAACGTTATAATCCCGCTAAGAGACCCTTTTGAGTGTTCAAGCTGTGTCCCATTTGGATCGTACTTATCGAACTTTGCATGATTCTGTTGAATATAGAGCTTAATAGCATCCAGTGCACGGATAGCAATATGACGATTCTCTACATCCACCTGATCAAATTCAATGAGAGTTGCTTTGATGCTCTCTAAATCTAGTTCAAAGTCAAAATGTTTCATCGCAAGCTTTGAAGTCAGGTAAATAATCGCAAGTTTGTTTACAATTCGTTCTGTCAGATTGTCTTTTTTGACAATAGCTTGAAGAACTTCATCTTTTGCATCTTGGTAAGACACCTTTATTTCGTTATCAGTAAGACTTAGAAAGTATGATGCGAAACTTTCACCAAGATGCCCATAATTCGTTTTGATAAAATTTTTCATTCGAACTGCATGTTCAGCACTGTCAGTCCATACCATATCGTTCGTGTCAATCACTCGAGCTATCAATCCTTGTCTCGTTTCTGATTCAGAAAGGATTGGTAGTTCACTTGTTATGATTGCACAACCCGACCATTCTTGACCTTGTCTTATACTTCGGCCATAGTCAACGAGTCTAGCACGTGCTTCTCCTTGTGCTAACTGATAGACTAAGGTAGTCTTATTCATGTAGGCTGCCGTAGTAGCGTCATCAAGAATGATTGGTACACCGTTAAAGCCTTCGATTGATTGCATCATCGCACCTTGTGTAGTATTGAAAGTACGAACAAGTGAATCATTACCGATTCGTGGATCTGCCCAAAGTGATGCGATGAACTGTGCTGTGGTAGACTTACCAGTGCTGGACGCTCCACAGAAGTTGAGAACAATCGTACCTACATCTGCGTAATCCTTTAGGTAAGATCCTGTTACGCTGCTTAACCCCATTACAAATGCTAACTGCATGTTTGGGTAAGGTAGGATTTCAGATATCACAAACTCCATGTAATCTGATTCCTTGCCTTGCTGAAACGAAAGCGTATCTTTATAGTAAGTAGATGGTCCTCGTTTCGTTTGGTTCTTTCCTAATAAAAAAATAGTTGAATCATCGATATCTTGCCAAAAACCTAATGATCTATGGCTAAAAGAGATTCGGTTTTTCGCCTGCAACTCCTGCAAGCGATAGGTAATAAACTGTCGTAAGTGATTCACGAGTTTGAAGTTAATGAAGTAAAGGTTGTTCGTTAAGACCCTGTTACAATCAGTTTGGGAACTTAGTTCAGATAACTTGACATCAAAAGTTCTCAACTGACCTTGTTCATACGTCTCAAGCGTCATGAATGTCTCACTGCCTTCTTCTAAGGCACCAATGATTTCGATTGGAATGAGAAGATTGGCTACGTCATGAATAACATTGTTCTTTTCATCAATCAAATCGAACTTCTTGGTTTTGTAATTTGCTGTAAGTTCTAGCATGTTTTTCTCCTTTTCGTTTTATTTGCAACCTGTAGGCTACATATAGATGTAAAAATCGGAGAAAAATAATCCGCCTGTGTTACTTTTTTTGACATTTCACCTATTATCAAAGATAATGATAGTTATATAGGTGGTGGAAATATGAGTTTAAACGCTAAGTATGAGTATTATTTAAACAGATACCTTGAAGGAGAAAAAGAAAATGATCTCCCAAAAAAAGCTTTTCAATTATTTGCTCGAAACTTGCCTCCAAATGAAACAGAAAGTGCAAAACTGCAACTTTCAGATCATAGTGATATACCAAATTATGGTGTCTTGTTGTTAGACTTTGAAAAGACAGACCCTAGTTGGAAAAACAATGAACTTCCTTATGATTCGCCTTATAAGGAAGAAATAGATAACTGCATTCAAATTGCTAACGAGATTCAAAAACACTTTTTATCAGAGATTAAGAATGATGAGTACACCAAGAAAGTACAATTCAAAAATTTCTTCAAGCTAGTTTATAGCCTTTTGGTCCTTGAATCGAGTGAACTAGAAGTATTTAAAAAATCGACTAGTGACATAATTAATTTCAATTTTGATTTGCATTTGGACAAATTAAAGAAAAAGGCAAGAGAAATTTGCGATACTACTAGACCATTGTATATTTACGGGGGAGGTCTTATTGATCAAATCGAAAATCACTATAAACTCGATGGTTATCATGTATATTCTAAGAATGGTAAGCGTTACTATTCAAGAGATATGAAAGAAGAGTATATTTTTCCACATAGTAAATATCTGATAATAGATAATTTTGTTGGGAAAATAAAAACTGTTGAAAACGGAACTACTGTTTTCAAGTCAAACCCTGAAGCTATTGAGGTAATATTTAACCTTTTAAAAGAACGAGAACTTAGTTTTTATGAACATGTTCGGCATTTCTATAAGAAGTATGACTTTGATGCTTATGGTAAGCGTGTCATCCACTTATATTTAACAGAATCAGGTAGTGTAACCAGAGAATTGTTCCGTAAATACCCTGAAGTCCTTATGGAGTTTACGAAAGTACGTGATTATATCAAAAAAACGTATAATCAGATTAATAATGCGAGTTTGGATTCTACAGAAGTTCAAGTGGAACTCAAGACATATCAAAACAGATATCCCATTGTAAATGAGATTATTGATCAACTGCAAAAAAATATATTTGGGCTCACAAAAAATGAACTAGAGTTGGTCGCTGACTATCTTGCTTACTTCGAGAAAGAACACGACTTCCATTACTTTTTACCAAAACGGCCAAGAACTGAAGAGAATTTGATTAAGTATACTGGTACTCTTGTTGACTTTGCAAATGAACTAAAAAAAATAGGTACTACTTCTTCAGAATTAAAGCTACATATCACTTATTTAAATAACAAAGAGGATTATGTACGAGAATTACTGAATCAAACTACGACAAGCTATGAAACTTTGAGAAAAAACTTTCGCACCTTATTATCCTCTAATGACTTACTAATATTACCAGATTATTTGTTAGATAAAATATTTGATACCGATTCTGATTTGAGCAACAAACGCACTGAAATTGCTACAATGCAACAGTATCTATAAAAAAAAGAAGGTAACGAGCTCAACTCGTTATCTTCTTGCTATGTCATCAATAAACTGACTTTGAACAATGATTTTTATATCATGTTTGCTTGCTACCTTATATTTCTTTTGATTTAGTCCTGAGCGAAATGTGTATCCCGCTCTTTTTTTGTGGTCTATTGTGTATAGTTCATCCATACTGACCTTGAAATCTTTCCGAAGATGTTCAATTATGACTTTACGATACATCTCCATTACCTCTTCTACCGCTCCTACCTCTAAACCTAAACGAGTTGCTATTATTTTGAGAATTCGATCTTTATGTACTACTTTCTGCTTAGTATTCATTACTCCAAAGCATGGTACAATGCTCTATATCGTCAATGATATAAACTTTACGACCAACGATAGAACGGTAGTTTTGCTTCATTTTAACCTTATGTTCTTTGACATATTCCGGTTGCTCTTGACTATGTTTTATGATTAATACCTCATCTTTCATATCAAAGTTAAAAACCTGCAAGTAATCAGTTGGTGTTGTTGAATCTACTAGATGACCCACCATGCTCCATAGTAAAACTTGAAGTTCAAGTGGTAACTCTTGATTGATTCCCTTCGTTAGATAACGGTTTTCTTTATCAAATGTATATTTTATTTCGCTCATTCATCGTCCTCGTCACGTTTCGTATTAATAAACGTCATTTTTTCAGCGACGATTTTCACTTTCCCATTATCATCTATATGAATACGTGCTTTAACCCCTAATGTCGATCCGGTATTGACATATTCTATTGATTTTAATAGTCCATTACCCAAATGAATCGGTATTAGTTCGGTTTCATTATCTTGTGCGTGTGGATTGCTTACTGATAGCGTAATGATTTTCTCCTTATCAGAATCCTTGATGGATACCACAGATCCAACTACTATGACTTGATTTAAGATACTATCTCCTCCTTTTTCTTATGTATATCAAGTAGTAATATTTGAACATCGTTTAGTAATCCCGCACTAATGGTTAGTGACGGATTATTACTACTAAATGATGATTGTATCATTATTGCTTCTTGTTCTTCTTGCGCTACTGTTGCTAGGTACGGTATTACCCCTTGAACAATCAAATCTTGAACCCTTGCTAGGGTATGTTTTTCCATACTACGTATAGGAAATTCTAAGTTAGTAACATCAAAAATATCTGAAGTTACTAGCGTAGTAATACCCCCTTTAATAGAGCTTAACAGGGTAGTAATAGGGGGTAGTAGGGTAATAGGTTCAAATGTTCCAACGATTTTATCCTTATAGATTTGTAGTTCATATTGATTATCACTAGCAGTTAATAACATAATAAACCCAAGTTGATTAAATTTCTTCTGATTCATTGTCACTCCTTTCAAACAAATATGGTTGTTTATTTCGAATTGAATGTATACTTGTATCATTCACAATGATGTGGTCTAGCACAGTTACTCCCAGCAAACTACCAGCTTGAACAATGTGTTTAGTATTTTTCAAATCCTGACTAGATGGTATGAGATCTCCACTTGGATGATTGTGTCCTACTATAATACTTGATGCATTACTAAGGATTGCTGTTTTAAATATTTCTCTTGGATGAATTAATGTTTGATTAAGGGTACCAATATGCACAATTTCAAAGTGAGTCGGTTTTCCTTTAGAGTCTAAACAAAGGATACAAAAATGTTCTTTATCTTTATTACCGATTTCACTGATAAAAATATCACCAGCTTTATACTGCGTACTAATGACTTCTTCGTGTAACTTTATCTCTTTTACTACTTCCATGTGCAATGTCACTATACTTAACGTGCTCCCCTTAGAATCGTCCATTATTATCATCTCTGTTTCGAATAGTCATTGGATCCTTGCTACTATTAAAGAACTGCTCTTCACGCGCTTTTTGAATATTACCATCTTTGTCTTTCATAAACACTTCTCGACGTACAAACCCAGATAGTTCATGATCTTTTCCACCAAAGTTCATTCCTTCTGCTAAGTTTCCATTAAAAAATCCACCAAAAATATTTGGTGGATTTTGTCTTACCTTTGGATAGTTATTATTATGGTTCTTTTTCTTTGGATAGTACTTTTTCTTTTGATAATTCTTATGGGGTTTTCCCATTGTATCACGACCTTTCTTTTGTATGTTCCATCACTCCTTTATAATTTCAATTTCTTTAGATTTTGTGTTTGTTAGGACAATTGGAAAATCACAGTGAATATCGTTTTTTATACTAACTCGAATGGCATGTAACAAATCTTCTTTAGGATTATCCGTTCTATTGTTTATAAGTACACCAATCGCTTCATAAGATCCAGACCCTATTACAGCATAGTCACTCATCCTTACTACCGCACCATCCGTTGTGACTAAATACAGTTTACTCTTATAGGCTATCAAGTAGCGATTATTCATTTTTACTGGGTTCTCATCTTTGACGACACCATGTTCCTTTAACTCTTTAAAGATGGCTTTTACTGTTTTGTTCGTCAAGCTGGTTAAGTTGATTTCATCACTAAGATAATCAACTTCATCTAAAATGTTTCCCAAGCTTTTTATTACATTGATTTCCCTAACAGATCCACTGGCACCAATTATTACATTGTCCTTATCATCTGGATGCCAAATTTTTAAATTTTCTTTTTCAACAGTCACGATTTTTGAACCGTTGTATGTTATTTGTGAATCCGCTGCCATGTATACTACTCCATTGTGTATTAACCCAATTACTATGCTTATACTATCACTCCTCTCATATTAAAAAGCATCCACTATAGTTGTAGATGCTTCATCATATTGATAATATATTTTCCATCTTTCCTAATTAACAAAAGTGTCTCCATGATATTTTACAACCGAATGTCTTAGTTTGTCTTGCTAAAAAACAAATACAGCCCTAGTTGAATTATACGTAATTAAACATAAGATGACCCAACATAATCGCAACCATCTTGGAACTAGCTTTATTTATTTGCAAAATTAAGTATTACTCAACTTTTTTATCCTTATAGATATCATACCCATGTAAAGAGTACTTTTCCTCATCTTCAATTGGTTTATAATTTAATCCCTCAGTTAAAATGAATTGATCACACAACAATACTAACAGTTTTGATATTAAAATTCTTTTATTGAAATAAATTGACTTTCCAACTTTATAACCATATATTCCACCCATTACCACTGTTACAAACATTGAAAAAAGAACATATCCATTATCAAAAGACAAATATAGCTGATTAAAAAGAGTAATTACTAAAACAAAAAATACGTTTTTGATTATTTCCCAAACACTTGGTTTCGTTATATCTCTTTTACTAGTTAAAAAAATGCTATTCCAATATTCACTTGTAGTTTTGTAGTAAAGATTTTTCCAGGTTGATTTCATGTTTTTATAGTAATCTCCATATTGTACATCTTCAATACTGTTTATGATATAGTTAGATGCCTTTGAAAATATTTCATTTTTTTTCAGAAACCAAATTCGATCAATTACTTCTTTATCTGGATTTTCTTTTTTAAAACCTGATAAAGCAAGGCCAAGTGAAGACCCCAATAATCCGACAAAAATAAACATTAATGAGTTTAAGGCCAAGACACTTTCAACATTGTTTATTTGAATCCATCCAAACAAAAATGGAAACTGAATAATTATAACTGTAATAACCTGATATTTATTATTGAAAAAAGATAATCTTTCTTCTAGAAAATTATTATTCATAGCAACCCCCAAGTTTCTTAATATCTCATTATATCATAATACCTTAAATACCTCTAATACCTTATTAGTTCTCAATATAAATAAAGCATATAAATATACAGATAACAGCTTAAAAAAGCTGTTTAGCCTATTGCTATAAATAGTATAACAATCACTTAAAATCTAGTTCTAGCTCTTAACAAAGGCATTTTTACTATCTCCGGCCCTTTTTCACTGTTTTTTTCATAAAAATCTCAAGGCAAATAAAAAACCGAGGAATCTATAAACGGCTATTTAAAGACATTAAATTCCTCGGACGCGGGTACTATTGGTGGAGTTGAGGGGGGTTGAACCCCTGTCCAAAATAAACGACACTTCATTTTCTACATGCGTAGTCTATCCTTTAGTTTCATTAGCGCCTTGGAGATAGACGGCCACAGCACTAACTAATCTTATTAAATTCATCTACTTTGTTAAGATGGCACAGCATAGATATATCCTAGATCACTATTCTCAATACATCGTACTAGGCTACAACGCAGTGAGATCGCAACTTTATTTAAGCTGCGTAAGCGTAATTTTGATTATTTCCGGTTATATTTAACCTTGTGTTTTACACCCACATGGTGGCATGCTTATCAAGCTCTATTTACCTTGTCGAATCCATTAACAACCCCAGGCATTAATATAATACGTTATAATAGAACGAAAATTAATTAATATCGTTGATTTAAATTCCGTTGTATTTCTCTGTTCATTTGTTTTTTCTTTAAACTCTCGCGTTTATCATATTTTTTCTTACCTTTTGCAATGGCGATTTCTAATTTAGCAAGTCCCTTTTCAATGTACAAAGCTGTTGGAACAACCGTTTTTCCTTTTTCATTAATCTCTTTAGCAATTTTATTTATTTCATGGCGGTGCAAAAGTAATTTTCTGTCTCTTGTTTCCGCATGATTAAATTGATTACCTTGTTTGTATTTAGAGATGTGCATATTAGAAATATATAATTCATTATGTTTGATCATACAGTAAGCTTCTTTGATATTTGCTTTACGGGCTCTGATACTTTTTATTTCAGTACCTTTAAGCGCAATACCTGCTTCGTAAGTTGTTTCTAAAAAATAATCATGGCGAGCTTTTTTGTTTCTAGCGATTATGTCCATTGTGTCACCTTCTTACAATTTTAAAGTCAATCTCTCCTGCTTGTATGTTGGTTTTCATTACTTGTACTCGAACGTGGTCTCCTACTTTATACACGTTTTTTTTATGTTCTCCAACAAGCAACATTAAATCGGGATCAAAGTTATAATAATCATCTCGTAACTCTTTGATATGAACTAGTCCTTCGACTGTGTTAGGTAGTGTAACATATAAGCCAAAGTTTGTCACACTTGTAATGACACCATCATATTGTTTATTAATGTAGCGTGTGATATATTCTGCTTTTTTCATATCGACTACTTCACGTTCTAATAAAACAGCGTTACGTTCTGTTTTAGAGGCTTGTTTGGCAACATCCGGCATTATATCCTTGTAGTGCTCAATTGTCTTTGTAGATTTGTTTTGTTTATATAAGTACTTTCTCAGAAGTCGGTGAACCATTAGATCAGGGTAACGTCTTATCGGTGAGGTGAAGTGCGTGTAAAACTTAAAGTTTAAGCCAAAATGTCCTAAATTTTGTTCAGAATAAATAGCTTTTTGCATACTTCTTAAAACGAGTAAGTTAACTCCTTTTTCAGCGTCAGTTCCTTCGACTTTATCTAGTAATTTTTGTAGTTCTTTATTAGATATTTCATTTTTTGCTTTCACATCAAATCCTAGTGCACCTGTCATTTTAAGTAATTTGTGGATTTTCTCTTTTGATGGGTCTTCATGTACACGGTAAATAAATGGTAAGTTAAGCCAATGAACATGTTCAGCGACAACTTTATTTGCAGTTAACATAAAGTCTTCTATTATGCGCTCTGAAATCCCACGAGTTCGTGGTCCTACGTCGACTGCTTTACCGTTATCATTGAGTTTGATGTATGATTCCTTTGAATCAAAATTAATTGATCCAAGTTGATCACGACGTTTTTTCAATGATTTAGCTAGGTTTCGCATATTATAAAGCATACCGATAATTTCGACATAGGTATCATTGAGTTTTTTATCACCCTCAAATATTTTATTGACTTTGGTATATGTCATCCGATATTTAGAGTTGATAATACTGGGATATATTTTGTAATCTTTTACTTTTCCGCTTTTTGTTATTTCCATTTCACACGTTTGAGTTAAACGATCTTCATTAGGTACAAGTGAACATTCTCCATTACTAATAATCTCTGGTAACATCGGAATTACACCGTTTGGTAAATAAATACTTGTTCCTCGGTCATAGGCTTCTTCGTCTAGTAAACTATTTTCTTCGACATAGTAACTAACGTCTGCAATAGACACATATAATTTGTAGTTATCATTGGGTAATAATTTAACTAAAACCGCATCATCAAAATCTTTCGCATCATCGCCATCTATGGTGATAAATAGTTCATCTCTTAAATCTTTACGGTGATCTGTATCATAAGCTTTTTGTGTGATATTTTTTGCTTCTGATAGTAATTCTTCACTAAAAGAATTTCTAACTTCATATTTAATAATCTTACTTAAAACATCCACACCTTTATCATGCATATTACCTAGTACTTCAGTCACTTCACATTCAAGTTTACCTTTAAAATCATAATTAACGATTTTACAATTTACTTTATCATTCTTTTTAGCTTTTTTACTGTTTTCTTTACGAATAAAGATTTCCGTTTTAATCGTTTTATCATCCGGTAATAATGTTCCGTGTCCATCACGGTATTTATAAATTCCTAAAACATGGGTGTTATTACGTTTGATGATACGTTTAACAACACCTTCGTCATTAGACCAATCGTTTTGTTTTTGAATATGAACAAGTACAATGTCATCATTCATGGCATCATTTGTCTCTTTAGGTGGAATAAACACATCGTTTAGTTTAGGATTTTCAGGTATAACAAACCCAAACCCTTTTTCTTTGAGATCAAGTCTACCAACAACGTAGTTTGTATGCTCAATCAATGTGAATTCATGGTTGTTATTTTCAATCAGTTTTGCCTCATCAACTAGTTCATTGAGTGATTTCATCATAGCGGTAAATTCTTCACTTGTTGATAAAGATAACTGTTGTTTAATATCTTTAATTTTTAATTTTTCTTTGGGCGATTTATTAAATAAATCTAATAGTTTTTTTCTCATAATTGCCCCTCCTTAAGAAGAAAAAAAGAACACTTTTACAGTGTTCTTAAATAGTAATTGCTAAAACGCTTATTGCAATAAATAAAATGCTTACTGTTAATGTAGCGCGTGATAAGAATAATTCAAAACCACGTTGTTTTTGGTTGTTGAATAATTCTGATTTTTCACCGCTAAAGGCATTCGCAGCACTATCTTTTGAACTTTGTAAAACGACTAAAGTTATAAGTAATAAACTTACAATTAGTAATAAAATGTCAATCGGTCTCATTGTAACCCTCCTATACGCTTAGTCCGATGTATATCAAATAGGCAATTATAATACCTACACTCGGGATTATATACGTGAATTTTGTGAGCGATTTTTTTCTCACAAGTGCAATCATTAATATTATAGAGTTTATTAGTCCTAAAATCAAGAGGTAAGAGATATTTTCTCTGAGTTCTATGTTCCAGACCAATTCATCATAGATATTATCTTTAATATTTATAAAATCAACAACACTAATTATTGTCATATTAAACACGTTACTTCCAACAATATTTCCAAGTGCTGCTTCATAATTGTTGAGTCTCATTAATGTCATTACAGCAGTTAGTTCTGGGAGACTTGTTGCAACACCAAGAAAAATTGCTCCAGCAAAACTACTACTTAAATTGAAATGCGTTGATAGTTGATCTGTTACTAGTGTAATATAATAACTTCCAATCACAACAAATATACTCCAAAAAATAAACATTGTTACAATTTTTTGATAGGATAACTTTGTTGTGCCTTCATTTTCAAAAGCTTCATCTTCTCGCATACTTTTAATGCTCATAAAGTATATAATAATAATGATCAATGAAATTATATTAAACGTTAACCCAATGGTGATACCAATCGTATCATAATCTAGCCAACCAAAACGATTTAATAATAATGGTAGCATAAATATAACATACATTAGCATCACAAACGAGTTGGTTTTTCGTCCAGATTTAACTTTATTAAAGAATAGTTTTTTTACAAAAATTAAATCAGCTAACGCTAGTATAACAATATTAAATATGTTACTACCAAATACATTACCAAATGCCAGCCCTGGTTTACCAAGCGCGAGCGTTGATGTGATAGAGGTAATGAACTCAGGTAAGGATGTTACAGTTGCTAATAAAAGACCACCAATAAGTGCGCCAGATATATTGCTTTTTTTATCTAGCTCATCAACATAATAACTGGCTTTGCTTGTAGAAAAAATTACTGTAAAAGCAAGTAATAAATAAAATAAAATTAATGTTGTTGGCGTCATATAATCACATCCTTTTATGCCTTTAAATATTATAGTACATTTTTGTGAAAATTAATAGTGAAAAAGAAAAAAAGTGTCACGTTGGACACTTTATAGTTGGTTGACATGTTTATTTCTCGAAGCAAGTATTGTTATTATAAGAACGGCTATAAATGCCATATAGAATAATATCATAACACCTAAAGCCTCAATAACAAATCCACCAAGCGCTAAAGCAATCGGGGTCATTCCATTAGAAATAATAGCAATAACACTAAATGTTCTTCCTAACATTTTTTTATCAACTGTCGTCATAATTGCGGTATTATATGGAATGTTGATAAATCCATTGAATATCCCCATTATGAAGATTGATAATGATGCCATAACCATAAACCAACTAAACGAAATATAACCGTTTAATAGTAAGTAAGGTGCTATAACAAATGGTAAGAAGAAGACAGTCATCCCTTTAAGTCCTCGTATGATTAATGGACTGACTTTCTCTGCTTGAATTCTTGAGCCTAAATAAATAGATGTAATAATAATCCCAATTGGAAAACTTGCATTAATCAGCGCTAAATAAATCGCTGATTTTTGTAATTTTATTTCAAATAAATAAGGTAAACCATTCGCAATAACAGGTAACGTAAAGAAATTTAAAACACTGCCAAATATCACAAGATATAAAATAGGTTTTAGTTTATAAATATAAATAAGTCCTTCTTTAACTTTTATCATGGTGTTTTTAAATGATAGTTTGATTTTTTCAGGGAATGTTTTTGTTTTTATAAAGTATTCACTGAAACTAGATAGTAAAAAACTAACCGCATTAAACAACATAATTATTTCAATCTCTAATAATTCATAAAGTGTTCCCCCAAGTAAGACACCAAAAATACCATATAACGCAAACATACCATGTTGTAAGGAACTGTTTTGTTGCATCTGATCCTCTTCTAAAATGTGGGCTGGTAACGAAGAGGCAGCTGGATTGAACAACGCACTACTGACTCCTAACGCAGCACTTATAATGAATAATGTAATTAGTGTCGCAGTTAGTGAGTAATTAGAAAAGACAATAAATGTTGCCATTAACACAGAAATACCAGCGACAAGGTCAGTATAATAGACAACTTTGACTTTGTCTAAATGATCAACAATAGCACCCGCAAAAATACTGACAGAAAAATAAACAAGTCCTCCTGTTGCCAAATAAAGTCCTTGAATAGTTGGTTTCCCAGTCAGACTAAGTACGTATAAACTTATGGCAAAATTATACATGTGTGTACCTAAGTTAGAAACAACCCCTCCTAAAAATAACAACAAGTAATCTCTGTTTTTCAGTACAAATTTTCCCATTATTTTCTCCTTTTTAATTGATTTTACTCTGTTTTATATTATAAATCAATCAAAATAAAAAAACAACAATAAATTTATTTTTACGTTTTTTATAAATGATTATAAAAAAAGAGTTTCCCGAAGGAAACCCTTTTATACTTATAGCATTATTTTATGTTATAAAATGATTTTTTGCCATTATATTTTGCTGTAACACCAAGTTCATCTTCAATACGTAATAACTGATTGTATTTTGCAACACGGTCTGTACGAGATAATGAACCAGTTTTAATTTGTCCAGCGTTAGTCGCAACAGCAATGTCGGCAATCGTTGAATCTTCTGTTTCACCACTTCTATGTGAGATAACAGCTGTGTATCCTGCACGTTTTGCCATTTCAATTGCTTCAAACGTTTCAGTTAACGTCCCAATTTGGTTTACTTTAATTAAGATTGAATTAGAAATACCTTCTTCAATTCCACGCGCTAATTTTTCGGTGTTTGTTACGAATAAATCGTCACCAACTAATTGAATTTTCTTTCCTAATTTATCTGTTAAAACTTTCCATCCATCCCAGTCATTTTCATCAAGTCCATCTTCAATTGAGATGATGGGATATTTGTCGACAAGTTCAACATAGAAGTCTGATAATTCAGTTGCTGTCATTTCTTTACCTTCACCCGCTAAATCATAGACATTTTTATCAGCATTATAAAACTCACTAGATGCAACATCCATTGCTAGAAGTACATCTTCACCTGGTTCATATCCTGCGTTTTTAATCGCAGTCATGATAACTTCAAGTGCTTCTTCATTCGATCCTAAATCTGGTGCGAATCCACCTTCATCACCAACAGATGTGTTATAATTCTTCTCTTTTAATACAGCTTTTAATGCATGGAATACTTCAGCACCCATACGTAAGGCTTCTTTGAATGTTGGGGCACCAACAGGCATAATCATAAACTCTTGAAAATCAACATTATTATCAGCATGTGATCCACCATTAATAATATTCATCATTGGTGTTGGTAATTCTTTGGCATTAAATCCACCTAAGTACAAGTAAAGTGGTAATCCAACATAATCTGCTGCAGCTCTTGCAACTGCCATACTAACTCCTAAAATAGCGTTAGCTCCTAATTTTCCTTTGTTTTTTGTTCCATCTAAGTCAATCATGATTTCATCAACTAATACTTGTTGTGACACATCAAGACCTAAGATTTCTGGTGCGATAATCTCATTAACGTTTTTAACAGCTTTTTCAACACCTTTTCCTAAGTATCGATCTTTGTTTCCATCTCTAAGTTCAACTGCTTCATGTTCTCCAGTTGATGCACCACTTGGGACTAATGCTCTTCCAAAGGCACCTGAATCCGTATAAACCTCAACTTCAACTGTGGGGTTTCCACGTGAATCTAATACTTCTCTTGCGTATACATCTGTAATGTATGGCATTTTTAAAACAACTCCTTTATAGTTTTTATATTTCTACAGTTACATTATATGCGATATTGTGTTTCTTTACAAATAATATTGTAAGTATGAAAACACTTTCAATCAGATAAAAAGGTGTGTAAAAACACACCTAAAACTTATTTCTTAATTAGTGATTTCCCAGTCATTTCTTCGGGTTGATCAACTTCAAGATATTCTAACATTGTTGGGGTTAAATCAGCTAAGATTCCACCTTCTCTGATTTTAATGGTTGTATCAGTAATAAAAAGTGGTACGTTACTTGTTGTATGAGCAGTAAATGCACTACCATCAGGTTCTAACATTTTTTCAGCATTTCCATGATCGGCAGTAACAAGTGCTACGCCACCTTTTTCAAGAATCTTCTCAACAACTTTACCCATACATTCATCGACTGTTTCTACAGCTTTAATAGCTGCTGGAATAATTCCGGTATGCCCAACCATATCACAGTTTGCAAAGTTTAAAATGATAGTATCGTGTATATCTTTTTCAAGTTCTTCTAGTACTTTTTCAGTTACTTCATATGCACTCATTTCCGGTTTTAAATCATACGTTGCTACACCGGGTGATTTAACTAAAACACGTGTTGACCCATCGATTTCTTTATCTTCTCCACCATCAAAGAAAAATGTAACGTGGGCATATTTTTCCGTTTCAGCAATTCTTAGTTGTTTAAGTCCGTTTTTACTTATCACATCACCATACATATTCTCATAACGTGTAAGACCAAAAGCAATGTCACCTTTGACTGTTTTTGAATAACTCATTGTACAGATAAACATCAAATCAGTTGGTCCATTAGACGCATCAATCTCTGCAGCTTCTGGATTTGATAAGGCAGTTGCCATTTGAATTGCTCTATCGGGTCTGAAATTAGCAAATATCACACTATCGTTATTTTCTACAACGCCATCTTCAATGACGTTAAATGGGATAACAAATTCATCAAATACCTCATCGTCATAAGATGCTTCAATCCCTGCTACAGCAGATGATGCTGAAGGTCCTTTTGCTTGCGTTAAGATATCGTAATGTTTTTGTGTGCGTTCCCAGTTTTTATCACGGTCCATACCGTAATAACGTCCGCCGACACTCGCAATTTTACCATAGTTAATGTCTGCCATAAATGCTTCAAGTTCTTTCACATATTTTACACCAGAATTAGGTGGTGTATCTCGTCCATCTAAAAAGGCATGGACATATGTTTCTTCAACATTATCTTTTTTAGCAAGTTTTAACAATGCTTTAAAATGTTCAATGTGAGAGTGAACTCCCCCATCACTTAATAGTCCCATTATATGTAATTTTGAGTCTTTCTCTTTAACGTTTTTAGTTGCTTTTAAATACGCTTCGTTTTCAAAGAAGTCTCCATCTTCAATTGATTTATTAATACGTGTTAAGGATTGATAAACAATGCGTCCTGCACCTAAATTTAGATGCCCAACTTCACTATTTCCCATTTGGCCTTCTGGTAATCCAACCGCCGTTCCACTCGCTTTTAATGAACTGTTAGGATATTTTTTCATGTAGGTATCATAATTAGGGGTGTCGGCAAGCGATACCGCATTCCCTTTACCTGGGGATTCTAACCCAAATCCATCTAATATAATTAATGCTACTGGTTTTTTCATTATTTCATCACCTCTGTCATTAGTGATTATACAACAAAAAGCGATGTATTAATAGTAAAACGGTTCTTCTGGTAGCGTTTACATGTTTAATCATTTGTATTTCACTTTGATGTTTTTTATTATATAATTATGTCGAGGTGATTTGATGAAGACACTCAAACTTCAAAAGATAAAAAAAATACTTAAACAAAAAAAAGGAAATATGATCTATAATTACGCGATTCCGGATGTATGGAATTGTTTTGATTATAGTCCTGATAAATTTATTAGATTAGAATCAAATGAATTACTCGTTGACCCCTATGATTTTTATCTTAGTGTGATTGATGATGTCATAATACCAATGGTAAAAAAAGAAAAAGACTATCATAACTCTGTGCATAAAAGTGGTGAAAAATCTTTACCTAGTTATTTAAGTGGTGGCGATTGGATCAAACAAAGTGTGGTTTATTCAACAATGGTTCGTACGAGTGCCGCTTGGGACAATGATCGCACACAAACACTAGACCAAGATAATATCTATCACATGAAGGAAACAGGGAGCTTTTTAAAGCTGTTAGCCTTACTACCACTACTTAAAAAGATGGATGTTGATGTTGTTTATATGTTACCCATATCTGAATACAGTCGTAAAGATAAAAAAGGCGACTTAGGCAGTCCTTATGGGGTGAAAAACTTTACCAAGATTGATCATGAGTTGAAGGACTCATTGCTTGGAGAAGACACAACAGTTGAAGAAGAATTTATGGCGTTTGTTGAAGCGTGTCATATTCTAAATATGAAAGTCATGATTGATATTATCCCGCGTACAAACTCTGTTAATAGTGAACTGGTTAAAGAACACCCTGAATGGTTTTATTGGATTAAATCAGACCAACTAAAACACTACAAAGCACCCCGTGTAGAAGGTCTTGGTAATACGCTTGTTCCTACCACAAAACTCATGAAAACTGTTTATAATACAGACGATACATATAGACATATTAATATGTTTGAATATGACCCTAAAACACAAAACAAAACCTTGTGGAATAAAATTAAAGATAACGATAACTTACATAAAGAAATTGAAAAACATTTCAACTTAAAAGTAGCTCCAGCTTTTAGCGATCAAATTAATGATCCACAACCGCCTTGGTCAGATGTGACATTTTTTAGAATGTATAATGATCTCCCGATTAAAACAAGGGAGTTTGTCGATACAACAGACCGTCCACCTTATATCTTATTTGATACGATAAAATCAAATATGTTTAAAGGTCAAAAGCCAAATGAAGCACTTTGGAAAACATTAACTGATATCATACCTAGTTTTCAAAGACGTTTTGGAATTGATGGAGCGCGCATTGATATGGGACACGCCTTACCAAGAGAATTAATTAATAGAATAATGAAAAAAGCACGAAAACTAGATCCAGACTTTTGTTTTATTGCTGAAGAGTTACAACCAAGTGAAGCTAAAAATGCCAAAGAGGCTGGTTATAATTTAATTATTGGAAATGGTTTTATGTTAGAACCTCGCGTCTTCGAAGGCAAACTTTATGAGTTTGTTTACAACGCAACAGACCTTGTAATTCCCCAATTTGCGCTGGGAGAAAGTCATGACACGCCGCGTCTTGCTGCACGTGATGGTGGCGAAAACTTATCACGCGTTCTAACAATTTTGAATATGTTTATCCCTAACAGCATTCCTTTTATTAATAGTGCTCAAGAAGTCTATGAAAAACAACCGATGAATACTGGGCTTGATGCCAGAGAAAATGAAAAATTTATGTTAGATATACATGATCCTTATTATGGTAAATTAGCATTATTTGATTCGTATCAATTTCATTATACAAATAATCGACGTTGGGAACTACCTGATATTTTAGACTATTTAAAACCTATTCGACAAGAATTCAAGACACAACTAACTAACAAAAGATACTTTGTCCCTCTTAAGGGAGATCATTCACCGAAAACATTTATTGGGATTGGTTACTTTAAAAACACCAAAAGGAATCAAGAAAATATGTTGTTAGTCTTCGCAAACTCAAATACATATAATGAAGTACACACCACTGTAAATATCTCTACACTTCGAAAAAAAGCTAACAACAAACACATGATTGGTCAATTGTTATTTAGCACCCATGAAGGTCCAAGAGAATTCTCGCAATTTTACGATCTAAATAATCTTGATATTCATCTGGGGGCGGGTGAAGTAAAAATCATTAAGATATAAATTGTTTATCCATTTTAAAAAAGGAATCTTTTTCATAAAAGATTCCTTTTGTTTGTCTAATATTTTGAATTAAGTAACGCTAAATCCGTTTTTAACACACGGTTATATAATACATCAATAATTGCTACTTGGATGGGAAGTTTTATTAATAACGTTCCGATTCTAAAGGGTAAGGCCCCATACATTCCCTTGCCCATCCAGACATATAATTGGTAAGAATTAATAGAAAATACCAAAACACTAGTAATAAGTGTAACACTTACAATAGAAATAAGTGTCAGTTCTTTTCTTTTGTAAAGTAATAATCCTGGAATAATTCCCCACATCATAGAACTGACGGTAAATAAATTAAACCCTGTTGCTAAGTTAGGCATTAAGATATTAATCCAATCAACAACAAAACCATTGATTGCGCCTACGATTGGTCCAAACATGATCCCAGAAATCATTAACGGTATACCATAAAAAGTAAATCGAAAATCAGCTAAAGTAAAACTGAGAAATATTTTTAATACTACGCTCATTGAAACTAAAATAGCTGCTCTTGTTAATACATGTGTCTTTAATAAACTTTGCATAAATAAAAAACCTCCTAGTTTTTAGAGGCCCACAAAAAAATACTATTTTTCAGCGGACGCGCTATTTTATCGCCCAAATGGTTCGTTTATACCCGACTTCCCATGGTATAACACTTAACGCAAAATAGCTACTCTGATAATTGAATTATATCATATCTAACAGTTACTTCAAGTGGGTAACTGTTTTTGTTAATTAAAAGTAATTTTAGAGCGATTGTTCGCTTCTAAAAAGGCATTTATTTTAGAAAAAACCTGGCTACCAAAAAACGAATATCTGGCACTAAATGGCGAGGGATGTGAACTCTCTAAAATTAAATGATTAGGATTAGTAATTAATGATTTCTTGGCTTTGGCTTTATTTCCCCATAAAACAAATACTTTTGGTGTATCGTCTTGATCAAGTTTTTTTATTAAAGTGTTGGTAAAAATCTCCCATCCTTTATTTTTATGAGACAATGGACTGTGCGCTCTAACGGTTAAAATAGCATTCAGTAATAACACACCTTCTTTGGCCCAGGATGAAAGATTTCCATGGTCTTTGGGTGTTACACCGAGATCACGTTTTAATTCTTTATAGATGTTTTTTAAAGATGGCGGCACTTTGTTGCCTTTTTTAACACTAAATGCCAACCCATGCGCTTGATTATAGTTATGATAGGGGTCTTGTCCTAAAATAACAACTTTCACGTTTTTAAAGGGGGTTAATTCCAGGGCGGTCATTATTTGTTCCTTCGGTGGAAAAACAATTTCATTGTTATATTCTTTAACTAAAAATTGCTTTAACTCTTTAAAATATGGTTTTTGTTGTTCTTTGTCTATAATTGCTTGCCATTTTTCACTTAACATTGTATCACCCATTTAAGTATATCAAAAAAAGGTACTGAATGCATCAGTACCTTTTAGTTTATTTATCGAATTATTGGTTGCGTAGTTTTGCTTGTGCAGCAGAAACAATCGCAACTGGAATACGGAATGGTGAACAAGATACATAATCAAGTCCAGCTCTATGGAAGAAATCAATAGATGTTGGTTCTCCACCATGTTCTCCACAAACACCAACTGTAATATCTTTGTTTACTTTTTTAGCGTTGGTTGTTGCTAGATCAACTAATCGTCCAACACCCTCTTGGTCAACTGCAGCAAATGGATCCGCTTTTAAGATTTTCTTATCTGCATATTCTTTTAAGAATTTTCCAGCATCATCGCGGCTAAATCCAAATGTCATTTGTGTTAAGTCATTGGTTCCAAATGAAATGAATTCTGCTTCTTTACCAATTTTGTCTGCGACTAGTGCCGCACGTGGTGTTTCAACCATTGTTCCAACTTTATATTTTAGATCAATACCTGCTTCTTTAATTAACGCATCTGCAGTATCTTTAATATATTCTTTTAAGTAAGTTAACTCATTAACTGTTGATACGAGCGGTACCATAATCTCAGGAATAACAGTTTTACCAGCTTGTGTTACTTCAATTGCAGCTTGGATAATTGCTTTTGTTTGCATAACACTAATTTCTGGGAATGTTACAGCTAAACGACATCCTCTGTGTCCTAACATTGGGTTAAACTCATGCAATGTCTCTACTGCGCGTTCTAAACGCTCAACAGAAATATTTAATTGTTTTGCAACTTTTTTGAACTCATCTTCTTCTGGTAAAAATTCATGAAGAGGTGGATCAAGTAAGCGAACAGTAACAACTTTTCCATCCATTGCTGTAAAGATTTCTTTGAAATCTTTTAATTGGTGAGGAATAATTTTTTCTAATGCATTTTCACGTGCTTCTTTATTTTCAGCTAAAATCATACGACGTACATCTAAGATTCTTTCATCATCAAAGAACATGTGTTCTGTACGACATAGTCCAATTCCTTCAGCACCAAATTTAAGTGCTTGTAGGCTATCACGTTCGTTATCAGCATTGGCTTTAACACCTAGGTCTTTAATTTCTTTAGACCATGTTAGAATTTGTTCAAATTCATCGCTGAATTCTGGCGCTTTAGTTTTAATTGTTCCCGCATAGATGTTTCCAGTTGATCCATCAATACTAAATGGTGTAAGTTCATCATAACGTTCACCATTAATTGTCATAAAGCCTTTTTCTTCGTTAATTGATAATTCAGAACAACCACTAACACAGCATTTACCCATACCACGGGCAACAACAGCAGCATGTGATGTCATACCACCTAATTGTGTGACGAATCCTTCACAGACAACCATACCTTCAATATCTTCAGGTGATGTGTCTTTACGGAATAATAATAGGTTATCTCCTGTTTCTTCTTTTAACTCAGCAGCTTTTTCACTACTGAATACAATTTTACCTGTTGCAGCACCAGGGCTAGCAGCAAGTCCAGAAGTTAATACGTCAGCTTTAGCTAACTCATCTTCATCAAATACAGGATGCAATAATTGATCAATTGCATTAACATCAATTGAGTCAACCGCTTCTTCTTTTGTTAAGATTTTTTCTTCAACAAAATCTACAGCAATTTTAATACCTGCTGCACCAGTACGTTTACCATTACGTGTTTGTAAGATATAAAGTGTTCCATCTTCAATTGTAAACTCAATATCTTGCATATCTTTGTAATGACGTTCTAGTTTGTCAAGTAAGTCCATTAATTCTTTGTGTAACTTTGGTTCTTTGTTTCCAAATTCTTGTAAATCAAGTGGTGTACGAATTCCGGCAACAATGTCTTCACCTTGTGCGTTGAATAAGAATTCACCAAATACTTCGTTTTCTCCTGTTTTTGGATTACGAGAGAAACATACACCAGTACCACTGTCTTCACCAGCATTACCAAATACCATTTGTTGTACACTTACGGCAGTACCCCAAGAATCATCAATTCCATGATGTCTACGGTAGTATTTTGCACGTTTTGTATCCCATGATTCAAATACAGCATTAATTGACATTTCAAGTTGTGTGTAAGGATCTTGTGGGAATGGTTCCCCTGTTGCATCTTCAACAAGATCTAAGAACTTATCACAGATATCTTTCCATTCATCTGCCTTGATTTCAAGGTCATTGTCATATCCTTGAGCATCTTTTACTTTGTCAAGTTCATCTTCAAATAATTTGTGTTCAACTCCTTGAACAACTTCTCCAAACATTTGAATAAAGCGTCTGTAAATGTCATACACAAAACGTGGGTCACCAGTTTTTTCAACCATTCCTTTAACTGACTTATCAGTTAACCCTAGGTTTAAGATAGTATCCATCATACCTGGCATACTTACACGTGCTCCTGAACGAACACTTACAAGAAGTGGATCTGTGTCACTTCCAAATTTTTTCCCTGTTTCTTTTTCTAATCTTTCTGTATATTCTCTGATGTCAGATAATAATTCCTCGGAGTTTTTCCCTCCGTTTTTGTAGTACTCGGTACACATATCAGTTGTAATTGTGTATCCTGCTGGTACAGGAACCCCAATTTTTTTCATTTCTGATAAGTTTGCACCTTTTCCACCTAAAAGATTCTTTTGGTCTCTAGAACCTTCGCCAAACATATAAATTCTTTTCACTATGTTTCACCTTTCTTTACAATATTTCTTATCTAAAAAGTTCGTGTAAATTATATCATTTTTAATGGGTTCAATCAACTAAATAGACAATAAATATAACATTAAAATTAAGTTTTTTAATGTTAGCGTTTACAATCTAATAAAAGAAATAAGCAGACAAGGTGTCTGCTTATTTTTTAATATTGATTGTTGAGCCATCTTTATTAGGATGGTCTTCTAAATAGGCGATGATCGGGTCATAATGTTCATCTTTGCCTGGTTTACATTGAGATAATTTATCAACTTCTCCAGCAACAATTGCTTCGGCAAAGCCATTGCAGCCTGGGTACCCACAGGCACCACAATTAAAGCCAGGTAATAATTCATCAACATCTTCAACACGCTGATCAATTTCAACCTTAAATATTTCTGCGCTATACGCTAGTCCAAGACCAAATAATAAGCCCATTATACTTAATGTTATTACTGCTGCCATAAGTCACCTACTTCTCTTTGTATGCACATGCAAAATTCTTACATGCGTTACAAGCTTCTTTATCTATCGTTTCATCTAATTCTGGTGGCGGGGTACTCTTATTTAGTGCATACGTCCCAATAAAAATAAGAACTAACCCAATAACAAGTGCAATTCCAACCATTAGATAATACCTGTTAGACCGAAGAATGCCAGTGACATAATACCTGCCACTACTAAGCTAACTGGTACACCTTTCCATGCTTTTGGAACATTATTTGCTTCTAATTTCTCACGAATAGATGAAAACGCAAAAATGACCAAGCCAAATCCAAGACCTGTTCCGATTGATGTAGATACGGCTTGGAACACACCGTCTAAATATGGAACACTTTCACCCCAGATGGCTGTTATGTTTGCTTCACTGACACCTAATATAGCACAGTTTGTTGTAATTAACGGTAAATAGATTCCTAAAGATTTATACAAAGATTGTGAATATCTTTTCATCACCATTTCAACAAATTGCACCAAACTCGCAATGACTAAAATAAAGGCGATTGTTGAAATGTAAGGAATATTATACTCATATAGTACTAAATCATATAATGTATAGGTCACAAATGATGCGATAACCATGACAAACAATACAGCCCCGCTCATCCCAATGGCGCTTTTAGATTTTTTGCTGACTCCAAGAAATGGGCAAATCCCTAAAAATTGCATTAAGATAACATTGTTAATTAACATGGCTGATACAATAGCTGTGAAAAATACTGTTAGACTCATTTGTTGTCACCTGCCTTTTGCATTTTTGCTTGTCTTTTTCGTTCTAAAGCTTCTTTTTTCTTTTGTTCAATGAATGCTTTTTTCTCTTTGGCTTTTTTCTCTGCGTTTCTCACTTTTCTAAACTGGCTTATCGCCAATATAATACCGAGTGCAATAAACGCACCTGGTGGTAAGCTAAACATGGTTAAACCAAATTTTTTGGGAAATAATTTTATTAAACTTATTGGTTCTTCAACAAAGAACGGTAAATAAACGCCATATTGAATGGTTCCTGTTGCTAAGAGTTCACGCAAGACCCCGATTGTTATAAGCGCTATTGTAAACCCCAGTGCCATCCCAATACCATCAATAACACTATCAATCACTTTGTTTTTAGAGGCAAAACTTTCAGCTCTACCTAAAATCAAACAATTAACAACAATCAACGGTATAAAGATTCCTAATGCGATATATAAATCGTATGTGTATGCTTCAGTTATCATTTCTACAATTGTTACAAATGTTGCAATAATAACAATATAAGAGGGCGTTCTTATTTCGTGCGGAATATACTTCCTAACTAAACTAACAACAAAGTTACTCCCTGTTAGAACAAAAATAACAAGTATTCCCATACCAAGTGCTGTTTCGAATGTCGATGTAACAGCTAAGGCTGGACACATTCCTAATAAGAAAACAAAAATTGGATTTTCTTTTATTAATCCTTTTAAAAAGTTTTCTTTTTTAGTCATTCATCTCACCTCTGTTTTCACTATAATACTGTGTAGCAGAATCTACAATCTGACTCACTGATGTGTAAGAATACGTGGCCCCTGTTTTGCTATCATAGGTAACACTACCTATTTGTTGTCCACTAAAGTTTGCTAAATTATTATCTTTGAGTTTTTGGACAAAGGTAGGGGTATTGGTTGTAGAACTAATGATGACGTTACTTATTAAATCATCTATTGTAATTCCGATTAAGACCGTAATGTCTCCATAGTTATTAGAGTGTGTTCCTTTATAAATATAACCAATTACATTGCCAGATGTGTCTGTTATTTCTATTTCTTCTTGAATTAAAACATCGTCTAACGCTGTTTTAGTATATTTAATCTTATCTTTAGTATCAAATATTTCTGCATAATATGCTTCTTCACGACTTGTTTTATTCGCTTCTATTTTGTCTTTTGTTAGTTCATTCACATTGTAGATTAAAAATCCACTAACGCCTGCAATAATAACTAAAACTAACGCTGTTTTTAGTTTATCAAACATAATATGCACCTACAACTGTTATAATAATTGATGTGATAATGACACCAATAAATATATATATAGCACGTTTTGTGAAACGTTGTTCTGACCATTTATAGTAATCGAGTGATGAAACAAACATATTCATGATAAGAATACTAAAGACAACCCCTTCAGGTAATGCCCCAAATAACCTTATGATGAATGTTAAAAACCCGAGTCCAAAAGCAAAATAGATGCGACCTGGTAACGTGATCGGTGATGTTACAGGATCTGTTGCCATATAAACAGCACCAAACAGCAGTCCACCACTAACAACATGATACACTGGATACCACATGCCAATTCCTTTAAATAGTGCCACAAATGATGCAAGGATGAAAACTGTTCCAACATAAATTAGAGGAATTCTAAATTCAAAACTTGTCCGGAACCCTAAATATATAGCACCTACTAGAATTAATAAAGCTGAGACTTCTCCCATGCTCCCAGGAATGCCCATACCGGTAAATAAATTACTAAGTGAATAGTAATTTAAGATTTGTGCATCAAATAAGTTATTTGCTGTATATTGTAAAGCAGTTGCACCACCGATGGCATCAACAGCATCTGTACCATAGGAGATTAACGAGCCAAAATTTACAACGACTAACACGCGGGCGACGGCCGCTGGATTAAATACGTTTTGTCCCATACCACCAAAAATCAGTTTGGCTAGAAACATCCCAACTGCACCACTTATAACAACGGTCCAAATCGGTGTTGTATCAGGGAGGGTTAACCCATATATTAATCCACTTGTAATGGCACTAAAATTATAAAGTGTAAAACTTTCATTTTTTAACTTGAATGGTTTTTCTTTTAGTAGGTCTTGCACTAAATAAAACACGTATTCTGCAAGAACCATTGATAAGATACTTGCGAGTAATACATAGACGGCATTCATCTTAAATCTGTAAATTGCAAACGCAATAACAGGTAAAAGAGCAATGGTTACATCGCGCATCATGCGTGTAGCATTTGCATTAGGACGTCTTAAGTGTGGACTTGTTTTAAAAACCTTGTTTGGTATTTTTTGTTCCATAATATCATCCAATCAATTTTTTTGCTTTTCTGATGTAATCTGTCACATGGATTTTTGATGTACAAACATAAGCACATAAGCCACATTCAACACATTTATAGGCTTCAAGTTCTTCTATTTGTTCTTTATCCTTTCGTTTATATGCTTGCATGATTTGTTGTGGTTGTATTCTTGCTGGGCAAGAATAAACACAACTACCACATCTAACACATTGTTCTTCTTTATACTCTTTATTTTCTAAAACAATAACTGATGTTGTTGTTTTAGAAACAATAATATCATCATCTAATGTGGCATTCCCCATCATCGGTCCACCCATAACAACAACCATTTCGTCAATATCTTTTTTATACCCTTCACTTTTTTCTATAAGATCTTTGACTGGTGTTCCGACTTTAATACGGTAGTTTTGTGGAAATTTAATGGCATCTCCTGTTAAGGTAAAATGTCGCTTTGTAACAGGTAAATTGTGCTTGATTGCATCATATACTCCTACAGTTGTTGAGACGTTAAATCCTATGACACCATATTTCGTTGGTAAAACACCATGTGGTATATCAATATTTAAGGCGTGTCTAAAGACTTCAATTTCCCATCCTTGTGGATAGTGATTTCCAAGTTTAGCAACTTTTACATTCATTTCGGGAAATCTTACTTTTAATACTTGTGTTAATACTTCATATAAGGGATCTTTAGATGACTTAATAGCAATAATACCTTTTTGTACATCCAGTGCCTGCATAATATATTGTAATCCTTTAACAACACGTTCTGGATGTTCTAAAATAAGACGATAATCACTGCTTAGATATGGTTCACACTCAACGGCGTTAACAACCACGGTATCAATTGGATCTTTTGTGGCGAGTTTAATATATGTTGGAAAGCCACTACCACCAAGACCAACAAGTGATTTTTCTTTTAGAATATCAACCATGTCTTCTTGTGTAAGTTTTTCTATTTGCGCATCTGTTCGGTCAACCACACTTTCATGGTAGGTTTCTTTAAAGTCATTTTTGATTTCTATGCAGTCTACTTTACGACCACTTCGATGAACTTTTTTTGACGTTTTTCCGATTGTACCACTAATTGTAGAATGAATATTTTGTTCAAAGAATCCGCCATGTCTAACACCAATAACTTGGCCTAGTTTGACATGATCTCCTTCTTTAACGTGTAAATCATATGTTTTACACCTGTTGTTTTGCAAGTGAATATGGACACTTTTAGGATTGAGATAACGATCAGTAGGTAGTGCTTTTGTTAATTTTTTATAATCTCGAACCTTTCTCGACTTCTTGATCATGAAATCACTTCCTAACTATGAAATTTGGTCGATTAATTTTAAGAGTTCATTCTTTAATTTTTGATTATATGTTTTTGCATTTTCAAATGAATCTGCTAAGACACCAACATATATTTTTATTTTAGGTTCTGTCCCACTTGGACGCAGTACAAACCATGCATCATTGTCTAAATAAAATTTTAATACATTAGATTTAGGTAAACCGATTGACTCGGTTTCTGTATCAATCATTCTTGTTTGAGTAAGATAGTCTTCGGTCTTAATAATTTTATTACCAAGTATGTCACTTGGTTTATCATCTCTAAAAGATTTTAATATCTTCTTTATACGCTCTTCTCCGGCTTTTCCAGTTTGTTGAATCGCTTCTAAACTTTCATAATAATACCCATATTCGTTATATATCTCGAATAAATAATCATACAATGTTTTTCCTTGATGTTTTAAAACATTGGTAATTTCAGCTGCGAGTAACATTGCTTGAATACTATCTTTATCACGAACAAAGTCTTTTATCACATAGCCATAACTTTCTTCATAACCAAACATAAACTTAAACTCTGTATCTTCAATTAGTTTAGCTTGTTCACCAATATACTTAAAGCCAGTTAATGTACTTTTAACAGTCATACCATAATCTCGGGCAATAGCAGCTCCTAAATCACTTGTTACTATGGTATTATAGACCATACCTTTATTAGGTAATTCATTTCTATTTTTCAATGTGTCAAGTATATACTTAACAAAAATAGCACCTGTTTGATTACCTGTTAATAGTTTATAATCGTCTTCATGCATTACAGCAATTCCCAATCGGTCTCCATCAGGATCAGTTGCTATTAATATATCTGCTTGTGTTTTTTCACCATATTTAAGTGCATATTCAAAGGCTTCTTTATTTTCCGGATTTGGACTTTTTACTGTTGAAAATTCTGGATCTGCAACCATTTGTTCTTCAACAGGAACACAGTCAAATCCATTTTCTTCTAAGACTCGCAAGCCCAAATCACGACTAGCACCATGTAATGGTGTGAACACAACTTTGATACTTTTATTTAGTGTTTGATGTAATTGAACCTTAGCGACTTGATCTAAATAGTCATCATCTAATTCTTCAGGAATGATTTCAATCATTCCTTGTTCTAAGGATTCATCAAAGTCAGTTACTTCAATGCTAAATAAATCCTCAACACTTTCAACATATTTAATGACTTCATCAGCATATTTAGGGACAAGTTGACAGCCATCTTCATCATAAATTTTATACCCGTTATAATTAGATGGATTATGTGATGCTGTAACAACAATGCCACCTATTGCATTTAATTTTCTAACAGCGTAACTAAGTTCGGGTGTTGGTCTTAATCCATCAAACAAATAACATTTAATACCAAAAGTTGTTAAGACTCTAGCACTTTCTTTCGCAAACTCTCTTGATTTGTGTCGGTTATCATGTGCAATGACCACACCACGATCTAAGGCGTCATATTGTTCTTTTAAATACCTGCCAAACCCATAATTAGCTTTTCTAATTGTGTAGATATTCATACGGTTTGTTCCGGCACCTAAAATGCCACGCATACCTCCCGTACCAAATGAAAGAGTTTTATAAAAAGCGTCTTCTATTTCACTTTCAGTCATCTCTAACAACTCTTTTTTTATATCATCAGCAAGAGATTCATTGCTTTTCCAGCGCGCATATATTTCGTTGCTCATATGTCTCAACTCCTCTTGTTAAAATACCTTTTATATTATAATATAAAAAGGCTATTTTTACAATGAAAAATAGCCTTTAGTATTGAATATTATGAATATTGTTTGTTTACGAAGTTATTCGTTTTCAATAAAGTCGCTTCCTGGGGTCCATCCACAAGGAACCATTTTACCTTCAACTTCGTTTTGGAAAACTTCTAAAGTACGAAGTACCTCATCCACGTTGCGTCCACCTTCACCATGATTTACATAAGCAGCTTTTAGAATTCCTTCTGGACTGATGATAAATGTCCCGCGCCATGCGACACCTTTTTCTTCATCTAAAATACCATATGCTTCTGCTACATCGTGATTGTTGTCAGATGCATGAATATGATGGAGTTTTCCTAAATCTCCAACGCTTTGCCAAGCAAGATGGCTAAATACGCTGTCTGTAGATGCAGCAACTAGTGTTGCATTTTTTTCTTCAAATTGTTTATTTAACTGATCAAATTTTTGAATTTCAGTTGGACAAACAAATGTAAAGTCCAATGGATAAAAATAAAGTACTACCCATTTTTTTTGTTCTAATAGCTGATCTAAGTTAACACTACCAAAACGATCCATTCCTGTACCATCTGGTAATACTGCTTCCATTTCGAATTTTGGAGCGGGTTTACCAACCTTTGCTCCTGTTACATAAAATTCATTGTCATAACTCATTATTATTCCTCCTCTTAATTTATAAGTCTACATATAAAATTTTAACAAAATTTAGTATTTTTTCAATTAATATGTATTATATATTTTGGAGAACTTCTTTTATCCATCGTCTTAATGATATAGCTGCTTTGTTTGCCATTTTAACAACGTGGTCATGTGAATGTTTCTTTTTTTGTATGCCAGTTGCCATATTAGTAACGGTCGCAAATGCGAGTGTTTTAATACCTAAATAATGACTCACAATTGTTTCGGGGACAGTCGACATACCAACCGTATCTGACCCCATACGTTTTATCATTTTTATCTCAGCTTTTGTTTCATAATAAGGTCCCATGAATCCCGTGTAAATTCCTTCTTTATAAGGAATATCTAACGTGTTTGCACACGATTTAGCAATCTTTCTCAAAGAAAGATCATACGGCTCTGTCATATCGGGGAAACGTGGTCCAAATCGTTCATCATTTACGCCTATAAGTGGATTAGTTGGCATAAGGTTAATAAAATCATTAATCACCATGATATCACCGGGTGTTAAAGCTTCATTTATCCCACCACAAGAATTTGTTAAAATTAGATTTTTTATACCAAGTAATTTAAACATATAAATTGGGAAGGTAATTTCTTTCATCGTGAAACCTTCATAAAAATGAAATCTCCCTGTCATTAACAACACTTTTTTTTGGTTTAATTTCCCGTAAATTAAAGCAGATTCATGTCCTTTAACTGTTGATGTTTTAAAGTGGGGAATATCGGCATAATTTAGTATTAATTTATCTGTTAAATCCTCTTGTAAACTGGATAAACCACTGCCTAAAACAATCGCTGTTTTTGGTAAGTCGTCAAGTTGTTTTTTAATATAATTGGTTGCTTCTAAGACTTTCTCATACATTTTTATCACCACTCTTATTATAAACAAAAAAAGCACGATTGAGAAGTGCTTTTTATTTTTGTGAGAATCTGTCTTCTAACTCATCAAGTAATTTAGAAATTCTTTTATATATTATAAACGTAATACCATAAACCAATGTTGCTAATAATAAATTAAATGGAATAGCAGCATATAGAATAAATTTCTCCATATAGTTATCTACGGTAATACCGGGTATGACTGACATCATACCGACTAGTGGTGCAACTTCACCATTAAAGTAAAACTCAATATAAAAGTCTAACACAAATAAATAATTCGTCAAAACAGCTACGAATACCCACGTGAAAATACCTGCTATCATAGCGATGATAGCGCCTTTTCTGGTTCTATTTTTAAGATAAATAATAGATGAAACTAAGACAGTCGATAACCCAATGATTAAATCAATGAATTCTCCTACGAATGCCGTGGAAGAAAATGGTAGTTTTATCAGTGTTCTGGCAATAACAATTGTACTTCCCGCAATCGGTCCAAGGGCAAATCCTCCTAAGATAGCTGGTAAGTTGGAAAATTGAATGTCAAGAAAACTAGGAAATATAAATGGTAATGGGAATTTTAATATAAAATAAAATAAAACAGATAATGCCGTTAAATTTGCTATAACTGCTAATTGTAATACACGATTTTTTTTCATTATTTTCTCCTTTAATATAAAAAGCCTAACGAATCATAATCTTCGTCAGGGCTGTGTTAAAAAATATATACACTATCTTCTTCCATCCAGACTTTACTGTCGGTGTAGGAATTGCACCTACTCAGCTCTCGCTCGCGGACTTTACCGCCGGTCGGGAATTACACCCTGCCCTGAAGATTATATCGTCTTTATTATAATGAACTATAATTAGCTTGTCAAGGACTGCATGAAATTATTAACTATTTAAGTGTATATAAAAAAATGAACCCAACAATGAATCGTTGGGTTCTACATTATACGGTCTTCTAAATCTTCTAAAATATCTAAAAAATTTTGCCATTTACGTTGCTCATCTAGTTGATCATATAATTCATTATCATATGATTGCCCAATCCGTTTTAAAGCAGCTGAACACACTTGCAAAAAGTCATCAGATAGTTGCGTTTTAAATTTATTTTGTAAGTCTTCAATCGTAAAATGATCAAAATACGGCTCAATATCAATTGAGCCTTTAATAACAGCCACTAATTCTAGTGCTGCAAGTGCTTCTTGTGTGATATAAGCATCTAAATAGTTTTCTGTAAGAGCTTCTTCTATTGATTCTTTTAAAAAATCAATCGATACATTATACTCAAATTCTACCAAATATTCTTCTGCCACATCATTTTCAAATGGTTTTAAACCCCATCTTCCCATAATACTCCTCCTCCATAAATCCAATACCAATTATCAGTACATTATATAATAAAAATAGGCATTTGTTAAGGGAAATATTAAAAAAAAGAAACGGCTTAGCCGTCTCTTTATTTAACACTTTTTATATTCCAAATATCTGTTGCATATTGTTTAATTGTGCGATCGGATGAAAAATAACCCGATTTTGAAATGTTTATAATAGCAGATTTATACCATGCTTCTTCATCTTTATAAAATTCATTTGCTTGTTTGTGTGCTTCTTTATATGCATTAAAATCTTTAAGAACGTAGTAATTATCAGAATATAATAAGTTATCTCTGATTTCTTTAAATTCGTTTTGATCAGTTGTCTCAAAGAAGCCATTTGTTAGTTGATCAATAATCAATCTGATTGTTTCATCATTGTTATAGAGTTCTTTTGGATCGTAGGTATTTAAATCGTTTTCTTTGTTGACTTCATCGCTCGTCATACCAAAAATGATAATATTATCATTTCCTACTAAATCAGCAATTTCTACGTTTGCGCCATCAAGTGTCCCTAATGTTATAGCACCATTCATCATAAACTTCATGTTACCTGTCCCACTTGCTTCTTTTGACGCAGTTGAAATTTGTTCAGATATATCACACGCTGGCATAATACTTTCTGCGTATGTAACATTATAGTTTTCAACAAAGACAACTTTTAATAACTCATTTGTCTCCTCGTCGTTATTTACTTTCTTAGCGATGGTGTTTATCAACTTAATAACTTTCTTAGCAAAATAATAGCCACTTGCTGCTTTCGCACCGAAAATAAATGAATGTGGATAGTAGTTATCTTTAAATTCTTTATCCGTTTTTAATTTGTTGTATACATACATAATGTGAAGGGCATTCATAAGTTGACGTTTATATTCATGAAGACGTTTTACTTGAATATCAAAGATACTTGTAGGATCTAATTGAATCCCTTGTTCTTCATATATTATATCTGCTAACTGTTCCTTTTTTCTTAATTTCATTTTTTTCACTTGTTGACGGTATTTTTTAAATTTAGCCTTAGGGTAAAACTTTTCTAATTCTGTGGGATCTTTTACCCAGTTTTCAGTAATATTGTTGATAATCCCTGATAATTCTGGATTGGAATGCAATAACCATCTTCGATGGGTTATTCCATTTGTTTTATTATTAAATTTATTGGGGTAAAGTTCATTAAAGTCTTTCATTTCTCTGTTCTTTAAAATGTTTGTGTGGAGCATCGCAACACCATTAACACTGAACGATCCAACAATCGCTAAGTGTGCCATATGAATGCGACCATTTAAAATAATAGCAAGTTTATTTATTTTTTCTTGTGAGTAATTTAAATCAATCAATTCTTTACAAAAGCGTTTGTTGATTTCTTCAATTATTTGATAAATACGTGGTAATACAGGTCTAAATATATCAACAGACCATTTTTCAAGTGCCTCAGATAAAATAGTGTGGTTGGTATAGGCACATGTTTTAGTAACAATATGCCATGCTCTTTCCCAAGCATAATCATAATCATCAAGTAAATAACGCATCATTTCTGGAATAACTAAAGATGGATGTGTGTCATTTATCTGGATGACAATTTTTTCACTTAAATTATCAAATGTGTTATATTTTTCAAAATGTTTTTCTAATAAACTTCTAACACCTGCTGCGCTAAAGAAATATTGTTGTTTAATACGGAGTTTTTTTCCCTCAACTGTTGTATCATCGGGATATAAAAATCCACTAATGCGCCTTATTTCAGTATCGTAATCAAACGCATCTTTTTCTTTTGGTCTCACATCTGTTGGTTCAGCATTCCAAAGTCTTAAACTTGTCACCATACCATTGTTATTTCCTACAACGGGTACATCATAGGGTACAGCAGCTATTTTTTCATTCGGATGATAAATAGCGGCGCCATCAACAAATTCAACATCTCCGCCAAAAGGAATTGTGATACGTTCTGCTTCTTTTCTAACTTCCCATACATAACCGTCTTTTAACCAATCATCTGGTTTTTCAACTTGGTATCCATTTTCAATTTGTTGTTCAAATAATCCATAACGGTAACGAATACCATTTCCAAACCCGGGATAACCTAAACTAGCAATCGAGTCTAAAAAGCAAGCAGCTAAACGTCCGAGTCCACCATTCCCAAGACCAGCATCACACTCATAATGTTCAATTGCATTTAGATCGATATCTTCTTCAGAAAGCCCATCCTCAATGAGCGTTCTTAATCCTAAGTTCATAATGTTGTTTGTGATAAGTCTTCCCATTAAAAATTCCATGGAAAAATAATGAACTTGTTTGGCTTTATTTTTATTTAGTAATTGATTGGTATCATACCAGTTTTCACTAATAACTTCAAAAACCATTTCTCCAAGAACATTGTAAATTTCACGATTTGAAGCATCTTCTAATCTCGTAATATAATTAGTTTTGATTCGACGTTTTAATTCTGCTACAAAGGTGTATTTATTATCAAAAAAATGTGTCATTTAAATCACTCCTACAACTGCATTATAGCAAATGTTTCACTTTAATTCTTGTGATATCTTCATGAAACCGTTACCTTATTTTTCGCTATCGATAATTAATTTATATGTTTCTTGATATTTGATTGCACACTTACTAATCGAATTATCAATTCTCATTGATCGATCTATTAATTTAAGCCACATATCTTTATCATTATTATACAGATTATATGCTTTTAGCAATGTGTCTTTTAAACTGTCAATATCATAATTGTAAAAGGAAAATCCATCGCCACGTCTTGTAACTTCATCAAATTTGTTAACAGAATCTTTGAGTCCACCTGTCTCTCTCACAAGTGGAATAGTTCCATAACGTTGCGCAATCATTTGTCCCAAACCACAAGGTTCAACGCGACTTGGCATTAAGAATAAATCGCTCCCTGCATAAATATAATTGGGAACTGTTGCATCATATTTTAAATTAAGTCCAACCTTATTAGGATATGCTTTTTTTATTTCTTTTAACCAGTTCATATATCGTTTATCGCCAGTACCTAAAATAATAAAATACATATCTAACTCACCAATTAACTGTTCAATAACAGGCAAGATTATATCAAAGCCTTTTTGCTCAACAATGCGCGTTACCATACCTACGATAAACGTATCATCAGACACTTCTAATTCGTTATCTTTTTGTAAAAAACGTTTGTTTTTTGCTTTGTTTTGTAAAGAATTTTTATCAAATGTGGTGTGAATCAACTTATCTGTAGCTGGATTGTGTTCTGCTGATATACCATTTAAGATACCATAGAAATCTCGTTCTCTGGAGATGATATTTGGCGTTAGATTTTTACCATAGTAATCGTATTTAAGTTCTTCTTTATATGTTGGGCTAACAGTTGAGATTTTTGTGGCTTGTAAAATCCCTAATTTTAAAAAGTTTATTTGTGTTAAATTATAAATGTTTGGTAACGATAATTTCTTAAATATATAACTAGAACCTGTTCCTTGATAATCAATATTGTGAATTGTGAGTAATGTTTTTTCTGTGCGTTTTTGATTTTCAATTAAGACAGGAATTAATGCAGTATGCCAATCATGTAAATGAATAAGATCAAAGTGGTCGAAATAATCTAGTAATGAGACCACTGCTTTGTTAAAAAATGCAAATCGATCTAAATCATTTGCTAACCCATATATTTTACCAGTATCAAAGAAATCATAACTTTCAACAAAATAATAACTAACCTTTTTATACGTTGTATTAAATAATCTGATTTGATAATCGGTATTATTATATGTAATTGTAAATGATTTTCCTCGTTTTAATGACTCTTTAAACGATTCCTTTATTTTTTTATAAAGCGGTAAAATGACGTTAACATCTGTGCCTTGTCTAACTAGATGATTTGATAAAGACCCAATTACATCAGCTAAGCCTCCGGTTTTAATATACGGATAGGATTCCGCAGCAACCATTAATATTCGTTGTGATTTTTTATTGGTTAATATTTGTTGTTTTTCCGAACAAAATGGATTTTGGATGGTGCCTGATAAATTAGTCCCTTGCTTGATAACTGTCTCTTTATCTATAATAGTGTTTTCTAATACAACATCTTCTTCAATAACACAATTAGACATAATAAAACTATTTTTTATAATCGCACCCTTTTTAATTATTGTATCGCGTCCTATAATGGTGTTTTTTAATGTCCCATTGATGATAGAACCACTCGCAACCATTGAATTAATTGCTCTTGCGTCATTTTGATAAACAGCCGGTGGGGCGGTCTTTTCTTTGGAGTAAATAGGACGGTCTTCTTTAAAAATACGACGTCCAATGTCAAATTTTAAAATATCTAAATTACTTTTTAAATAATGAAATGTATTTGTAATAGTACGCGTATATCCTTTGTGTTTATAAATACCTTTTTTTAAATTAGGTGCTTTCTCACAGACATCAATAATTGTTTTATATTCTTGTGACTCATAGGATTTAATGTATTTTAAAAGCAGTTTTTTTGATAGTAAGAATGTTTTTAATCGAATATCTCTATAAACTACCTCAGTGATATCATTTTGATATTTTAGATGCATTTTTAACACATGATAAAAATCAATATTCCACACCAAATGTGCTTGTGTAATAATACAATGTGATTGATTTGAACGTCTAAAATATTCTATATGTTCGTTCATACGTTGAAAGGTTAACATTTCCGAAGGTAAAGCACTCATGTTTTTTGGGGGTAAGACAAATAACCCATCACGTCTGCGGTCTAAATTATAACGTTTTCCACTTCCAATATGATCTTGAAGACTTCTATAATTCCCATAAGGAAAGATGCTCACATTTATAATATTAGAATTTGCCATGTTTGATAAATTAAAATCAATCACTCTGAATTTCCCAGCAAACGGTAATGCACCAGGCATTCTATGTAGCGTAAGTCTTTCTAAATCACCAGGATTTGTTGCATCAATGATTGCAAATAAATCACTCATCTCTGTCACCTAATTTCCATAAAAATTCATTATCAACAATGGTCGGTTCATCAAAATCTAATGTTGTATTCGGAAGTAATACGGTTCCTTTCATAACAATACAATTATTAATCGTACAGCCCTCTTTTATTTTTACATTTTCATGTATGATTGAGTCGGTCACCTCGGCTTTATATTCAATCACAACACCACTACTGATAACACTATGATAGACAGTACCAATAATCAAAGATCCATCACTAATAATTGAATTAGTTACGTTTGCTTTAGCTGAGATATGATGTGGTGGTAAGTTCGAAGAACGAGAAAAAATAGGTAAATCTTTATATTCTCGCAACTTTAAGTTTTGCGGATTATCAATTAATTCCATATTGGCTTTATATAAACTTTCAACTGTTCCAACATCTCTAAAATAACCATCAAATATATAAGCAAAAATATTTTTTTCTTGTTTGATAGCAAGTGGAATAATATCATTACCAAAATCAACGTCACCATCTTTGTGTTTGTTTAACAAGTCCTTAAGTGTCTTGGTATTAAATAAGTAAATTCCCATACTAGCTAATTTACTTTTAGGATTGTTAGGTTTTTCTTCAAATCCAATAATTTTACTTTTATCATCAACTGTTAAAATACCATATCTTTCCGGATGACTTTCAACAGTAAATGTACCAATCGTTAACTCAGCATTATTGGATTTATGTGCTTTAATTAAATTATTATAATTCATTTTATAAATATGATCACCACCTAGTATTAAAACATAATCAGGATCATATTGTTCGATATATTTAAAATGTTGTTCAATAGCGTGAGCAGTCCCTTTTTGCCATTTTTCACCTGACATTGAAGTATAAGGCGTCAAAAATGAAATACCGCCGTTGTTCACATCTAAATCCCATGTGCTACCAAGACCGATATGATTCATTAACTCAAGTGGTTCATATTGTGTGACAATTCCACATGTGTCAATATGACTATTGGATAAATTACTTAAAACAAAGTCAATCAATTTATATTTTCCACCAAAAAGCACAGCAGGCTTTGCTGTGTTTTTTGTAATGTTTTTCAACCGTGTACCACGTCCTCCTACAAGGACCATCGCAACAACACTTTTTTTCATTTTTTTCACCGCTTAGTTCAATTTTAAAATCGAGATTGAAAGTGGTGCAAGTACCATTTGAATAGATTGATCAAATCCATGCATCGATTGTTTTTGTGAATGCATCACTTCACCGTTAAATTGGTTTGATCCAGAGTAAACATCTTTGTCTGAATTAATAATTTCCTTATAGGTTCCTTTCTTAGGGACACCGATACGAAAATTATGATGAACAATTGGTGTTAGATTAAGTACTACAACAACAAAGTCATTTTTGTCTTTCGCATATCTGATAAAACTTAGTACACTTTGTTCTGAGTTGTTCCCATCAATCCAAGCAAATCCTTCAGCTTTACTATCTAATTCATAAAGAGATTTATTATTTTTTACAACCAAATTCATATCACGCACAAAACGCCTTGCGGAATCATGCATTGGGTAGCTTAATAAATTCCAATCAAGTTCTGTATAATCTTTCCATTCGTGCATTTGGGCAAACTCACCACCCATAAATAATAACGTTTTACCAGGGTGTGTGAAAAACAGTCCCATTAATGCTCTAAGATTAGCAAATTTTTGCCAATAGTCTCCGGGCATTTTATTGACTAATGAGTGCTTACCATGGACTACTTCATCATGGCTTAGGGGTAATATATAATTTTCACTAAATGCATAATCTAGTGAAAATGTTAACTCATGATGATGAAACTTACGATATACAGGATCTTTTTCAAAATACTCTAATGTATCATTCATCCATCCCATATTCCATTTGAAATTAAAGCCCAGCCCGCCATGTTCAATTGGATGTGTAACTTTGGGATGTGCACTAGAATCTTCAGCAATTAATAACGTATGATTAAATTCTTTAAAAACATTTCTTGATAATTTATGCAAGAAATCAATCGCCCCGTCATTTACGCCATTGTGAGGGTTACCTAGATAAAAAATTAAGTTGCTAACCGCATCAATTCGAAACCCATCAACGTGGAAATATTTCATCCAAAATAAAGCATTAGATATCAAGAAACTTTGAACTTCGCCTTTTCCCAGATCTAAATTGGCGGTTCCCCAAACAATATTCTCGCGCTTCCATTCTTCAGCGTAATCATATAGGGGCTCTCCATCAAAAAGATAAAGTCCATGTTCATCTCGACAAATATGTCCAGGAACCCAATCTAATATAACGGGAATGTTCGCTTGATGAAGTTGATCAATTAAATACATTAAATCTTTAGGTACACCAAAACGAGAAGTTGCACTATAATAACCAGTGCCTTGATACCCCCATGATTGATCTAATGGGTGTTCAATAATAGGCATAAATTCAACGTGCGTAAATCCATTGTCTTTCAAATAAGAAATTAGTTTATCAACGAGTTCGTTGTATTTATGAAAAGACCCATCTGGTTTTGTCATCCAACTACCTAGATGTAACTCATAAATACTTATTTGTGATTCATAAGGATTAATGTTATCTCGTTTATTCATAAACGTTTGATCTTCCCACTTATAGCCGTCAATATCATAAATTTTGGACATTTGAGATGGACGATCAGCACTAAAAAAGGCATAAGGATCACTTTTATAAAGTGTCCGTTGGTCGTGGGTTTTTATTTCATACTTATATTGATGCCACTCTGTTGCTGATTCGATAAATATGGACCATATACCTGTGTCATCAATTTTTGTTAAGTTATGCACCCAAGCTTGATAATCATTAAATTCACCCAAAACACTTACCTCTTTAGCATGTGGTGCCCAAACAGTAAACTGAGTTCCTAAAATAGTTCCTGCTTCATCTTTTTTTAAGTGTGCACCAAAAACATCATATGCATTAATTAATTCTCCCTTATTAAAATAATAGAGTTGGTCTTCATTAATTGCCATAGTATCCTCCTAATCCAAGAGTTCTATAAGTAACTCATAGTCATACCCTTTATTTAATAACTTGCGTTTAACTTTTTGTTTTTCGTGATCTGTTTTATAAAAATATCTAGGGTTTTCTAGTTCTTTTTTAAGTAGCATTCTTTCATCAATGCAATCTTTAATTGCTAATTCATGTTCGTTAATGACAGAATCAATCACTGCTAGATCAAACCCTTTTGTGTGTAATTTTCGTTTAATAGATTGTTTAGCTTTGATATATGGTTTTTTGATAGAGTTACGTGTTTCTTTAGTTAAAAACTGCTTAATTTTGCTTTCTTGTGTTGCTTTTGTATAGTTTTTCAAATGTTTATTGATTAAAACATTTGATAGTCCTTTATTAAAAAGTTTGGCTTTTAACTTTTTGGGACCAATGAGTTTATAAGATTTTTCTTCTGCGATAAATTCTTTAACATATTTGTCATCATCTAAAAAATGATTATCAATTAACTTAGCAATAACACCATCAACAACTGTTTGATCGGTTTTATCTGATAAATAAGTTCTAACCTCACTTGTTGTACGTGGTTTGTAGTTGATATAGGTAAGTGCTCTGTTGTAAAACCGCTCTTTGATATTATCTTTTTGAATCCCACGGTAGTCCTCTTCAGTTAGAGTTTTTGGTTTTAATAAATTATAATTAATGACCGTTTGTGGTGTGATTCTTTTTGATTCAGGTTTACCATCGACCTCTAAGTGGATGGTAAAATCATTTTTATTTTTGACTATTTTTGTTAACTTAATCATTGGTCGTTAAGATGTCTATTGCAGCTTGAAGTTGGGTATCATTTTGATAATTATCAAGAAACAGATCAAGTGCTTCATTGATAACTGACAAGGTTGCTTGATTTAATTGACCGGTAATAGGTAGATTATTTTGTGATTGGATTGTTTCAACAGCTGCTTTGGTTTCTAAATCAAAATACCCATCTTCACGTACATCAAATCCCATTGTATTTAAGATTAACTGGATATTCGCGATGCGATTATCCACTGTGTCATAGACGAGTGGTTCTTCATCGATTAAAAATACTTTATACGCTCTTTCATATCTAGAAGCTTCTACATAGAAATCTGGTTCAAGACCGTCTAAGCCCCCATCAAAGTGTAGCCAATCGCCATCAGCGGTTAACCATTTTCCAATAGAAATATGTAGTGAGTCACCTTCTGTGGTTGCGAGTCCAGAATCTGTTTGCATGGTTCCTTTACCATAGGTTTTTGTTCCTAGGACTTGATAATTTCCTTGTTGTTTCATGGCAGAAGCAAAAACTTCAGAAGCTGACGCACTATTTTCATTCACTAATGTAATAATAGGATATGCTTTCTTTGTTGTATTAGTTGGACTATACACAGTTTCATCTATTTCACCATCTGAATAAACAACGGTTGAAAACATCGCACCATCTTCTTTAACTAAAATTTCGTTCATCATATAGTAAACAGTTCCTAAATGCCCACCACCATTATTTCTTACATCTATAACAACACCATCGATATTTTGACTATCAAAATCACGTAAGGCATCGGCGAATAATTCGTCTGTTTCGTCGCCGAATTGTGTGACTTCTATGTAACCAATTAATTGGCTATTTTGTTCAAAGGTTTCAACGATTATGCTCGGATTTTCTATCACTTCTCGCGTCATTGTTAAATGTATGGGATCTTCAATTCCTTGTCTGATAACGCCTATGGTTACTTCTGTTCCAACTTCGCCTTGAATTCTACCAACTGTTTCAAAGAAAGGATTTTCGCGAATATCCTCGCCATTGACAAAGGCAATTATATCGTTAGGCAAAATACCTGCTCCATCAGCTGGTCCGCCACCTTTAACATTTTCTACAACAATTAAATTATCTGAATACCTAACTGATACACCAATACCAACATAAGACTCTCCAAAACTTGAACGGTATTCGGTATATTCATCAAAATCAAAATACGTCGTATGAGGATCTTCTAAGGCACCAATCATTCCTTCAATTGCTCCTTGATATAATTCTTCGTCAGTCGGACGTTTGTAATGATTTGATTTTAACATATCTAATACTTCTATTAATGTTGGATCAACATTTTGACAGACTCTTTCAAATTCTTCGACTAAATTCTCACATTCTGCTGGGTCTGGTCCGGTGTTTTCTGTATTATCACAGGCAACTAATACACCAATTGATAAAACTGCCATAATAATTAATATAAGTTTTTTCATATTATGCACTCTCTCTTTCTTTAAAATCTCCATGAATCTCTGTTGCGCTTGTCACATAAACAAATGCGCCTTCATCAATACGGGCGATGATGTTTCTAATGGTATAGTATTCACGTCTTGTGATGACTGTGACAAGCATTGTACGATTGGTATTTGTATATCCACCTGTAATATCAATCTCTGTTACACCACGATTAACACTACTGTAGATAGCTTTTTTAATTTCATTGGGTTTATCGGTGATGATTTGCATGGCTTTTTTAGAGTCGCCACCAACAATCACACTATCAGCAATCTTACCACTGATATAAATTGCGATGATGGCATAAAGCCCGGTTAAAATACCATGTTCTTGATAAAAGACAATTGTTCCAATTAATACAATGACACCATCGATTAAATAAATACTTAAACTAATCGGTAAATTAAACAGTTTATTAAATAATTTTACTGGAATGTCAGTTCCACCACTTGTTCCCCCATATTTTAATACAAGTCCAAACCCAAGTCCAACTAATGACCCACCAAATATGGTGGCGATCAAAAAGTCATTTTCAATGTCAAACAACGGAATAAATGTTTCGTATAAAAACAGTGTAAGCGGAAATAATAAACTACCATAAATACTTCTCAATACTGTTTTTAACCCTAGAGTCACTAAGGCCAATAGTAATAACAAGATATTTAACGCAAATACGACAAAAGAAATTGATATCTTTGTAGATATCTCATTCACAATAAGTCCAATCCCCGTTACACCACCAGCGAATAAATCAGCTGGGATTAAAAAGAAGTAAAACCCACCGGCCATTATTGCGATTCCAACTGAAATCATGAAATATTGTTCAAAATGGGTTATTTTTCTTACTTTATGTTCTTTCATGATAAATCACCTGTTAGTTTCTGGGTTAAATACGCATTTATAAACATATTTAAATCACCATTTAACACCTTATCAACATTTCCTGTCTCAATAGATGTACGGTGATCTTTAACCATTTTATACGGATGTAAAACATAACTTCTGATTTGTGATCCGAAAGCATTTTGTTGGTTTGTCGCTTTATATTTGTCCATTTCTTTTTGTTTTCTTTCTAATTCTAGCTGATATAATTTCCCTTTAAGGATTTTTAGAGCTTGAGCCTTATTTTTTAATTGTGAACGTTCGTTTTGAACGGTCACAACTTGTTTGGTTGGTAAATGGGTAATGCGAACAGCACTATCGGTTGTGTTAACACTTTGTCCACCAGCTCCGCTAGAACGATACGTGTCAATTTTTAAGTCTTTTTCATCAAGTTGGATATCTACATCATCATCCACTTCGGGATAGACATTAATACTCGCAAAGCTTGTATGACGACGTCCACCACTATCAAACGGACTAATACGAACTAATCGATGGACACCATTTTCAGCTTTTAACAAGCCAAAGGCATAGTCTCCTTTAATTGATATGGTAACACTTTTAATACCCGCTTCATCCCCTTTTTGGTAGTCTAAAAAAGCAAACTCGAAGTCTTCTTGTTCGCAATATCGTTGATACATACGCAATAACATATCTGCCCAATCTTGCGATTCAGTTCCACCCGCTCCAGGATGAATTTCCATTACACAATCACTTGTATCATTTGGATTGCTTAATAATAGTCGCTGATTTAACGTCTCTGCTTGTTTTTTAAATTTTGCGGCACTTTGTTCAAACTCATCTTTTAAGTCTTCGTCCATTTCAAGTAGTTCAAGGGACATCTTTAAATTATCGAATGTTTCTTTTAATTGATTAATTTGTTTTTGTTTGTTTTTAAGACGTTTAAGTTTTTTCATTATTTTATTAGCTGTTTGTTGGTCATCCCAAAAATCTTCTTTATAGGTTTTTTGTTCAACCGTTTTAATTTCATCTAATAACGTAGCCTCTTCTACCAAAGACATTAACTCATCGTATGTTTCTTTTAGTGGCTCAAATAATTGTTTATAATCTTTCATTTTTATCACCTGTAGAAAAACTCAAGATTGCTCTTGAGTTATTTAAATTTTCCATGACATTTTTTATATTTTTTTCCACTTCCGCATGGGCATGGATCATTTCTTCCTACTTTTTTTACCTCTCGTGGTTTACTTTTTGGTGTTTCTTTTCCGCTGGATGTGATTGTTGGTTTAGCAACTTGTACACGTTGCATATTATCTCTAATTTGTGCACGTAAGATATATCTTGTTACATCATCATCAATCGCATTTAACATATCGTTAAACATTTTGAATCCGCTATCTTGATATTCACGCAAAGGATTCATTTGTGCATAACTTTGAAGACCGATACTCTGTCTTAGTTCGCTCATATGATCGATATGTTCTGTCCAGTGTGTATCAACCACACGTAAAATGATAACTTTTAAGAATTCATTAAAATCTTTATTATCAAAGTTTTTGGCTCTTAATGCTATTTCTTCTTCGATTCTATTGTCTAGATAATTAATAACTACTTCACGTGTATCATCTAATTTAGAACGAGATAACTTATTTGGAGCAAAGTAACGCCCTGTAAGTATTTTATATAAGTTCTTAGCGTCTACTTTTTGTTTCTTCGAATCTTGTATAACATGTGATGAAACCATCGTTTCAATTGCACGATGAACCATGTCCATTGCAATGTCTGTGATATCTTCTTTAGAGAGTAAGTCACGACGTTGTTGATAAATAACTTCACGTTGTTTTCGATTTACTTCATCGTATTGTAATACTGTTTTACGACGATCAAAGTTATTTCCCTCAATTTGTTTTTGGGCACGTTCAACCATTCGTGAAAATATTTTATAGCTTACGGGTGATTCATCATCATTATCTCTGTCGTCTGTCAACATTTCTAGTTGGCGTTTAAATCGATCGCCACCAAAACGTCTAAGTAAATCATCATCGCCACTTAAGAAGAAACGGGAATATCCGGGGTCGCCTTGACGTCCACTTCGACCACGAAGTTGATTATCAATACGTCTTGATTCATGACGTTCTGTTCCTAAAACAGCCAGTCCACCAAGTTCAACAACACCTTCACCTAGTTTAATGTCAGTCCCACGTCCAGCCATATTGGTTGCGATTGTTACAGATCCTTGTTTACCTGCTTTGGCAACAATTTCCGCTTCGCGTTCATGTTGTTTGGCATTTAAAACATCATGTTTTACACCGCGGCGTTTCAATAAGCTACTAAGCAATTCTGATGTTTCAATGGAAATGGTCCCTACTAACATTGGTTGACCTTTTTTATAACGTCGTTCAATCTCTTTGGCAATAGCCTTATATTTTGCTTGCATTGTTGCAAAAATTAAATCGTTTGCATCGTCTCTAATAACAGGTTCGTTAGTTGGAACTTCGACGACATACATGTTGTAGATATTTCTAAATTCTTCTTCCTCTGTTTTTGCTGTTCCTGTCATTCCGGCGAGTTTCGTATACATTCTAAAGAAATTTTGGAATGTAATTGTTGCAAGTGTGGTTGTTTCTTTTTTAATGGATACGCCTTCTTTAGCTTCTAAAGCTTGATGTAAGCCTTCGGAAAACTGTCGTCCATGCATTAAACGGCCAGTAAAACTATCAACAATAATAACTTTATTATCTTGTACAACATAATCAACATCGTTGTCCATCGTATAGTTTGCTTTTATTGCATTGTTTATACGGTGTAATAATCCCACATTTTCAATCGCGTATAAATTCTCTAAACTAAAGTATTTTTCTGCGCGTTTGATTCCACTTTCAGTTAGATTAATCGCTTTTGATTTAATATCTAGTTCATAATCTTCTTCTCGCAAGTTTTTAGAAAATGCTTGTGCTTGTAAATAAGTACTTTGTGTATTTTTCGCCCCACCACTAATAATAAGGGGGGTTCTTGCTTCATCAATTAAAATTGAATCAATCTCATCAATAATTGCAAAGTTTAATGGTCGTTGAACCATTTCTTCTTGATGCACAACCATATGATCTCTTAAATAATCGAATCCAAGTTCATTGTTAGTCGAATATAAAACATCACAATTATAAGCTTCTTTTTTTTGTTGTTTGGTCATATCTCGTTGATTGAGTCCAACAGTTAAGCCTAACCATCTAAATAAATCACCAATTTCACCTTCTGCTTCACGAGCGGCTAAGTATTCATTAACCGTAACGATGTGTACACCGCCACCATTTAAAGCATTTAAATAAGCTGGCATCACGGCAGTCAATGTTTTACCTTCACCTGTTTTCATTTCAGCAATGTTTCCATCATGAATCACAGATGCACCAATAACTTGCACATAATAGGGCGTTAATCCGAGAACTCGTGTAGAAGCACTTCTAACTGTTGCGAATGCTTCAACTAATAAATCCTCTAATGTTTCGCCATCTTGATAACGCTGTTTAAACTCTTCAGTCTTTGCTTGGAGTTCTTCATCTGGTAGTTTATCATATTGTTCACTTAATGCTAATATTTCTTCGGCAAGGGGCTTTTTAGCTTTTAAATCTTTTGTTCCTTGATCGAAAAATCGTTTTAAAAATTTTAACATGTTTTCACCTCTTAATCGTCACTAATATCATATCATATTTATGAAATTTATGATAGTTTATAATCTTTTTTTCAAAAAAAATGCACCGAAGTGCATTTTTAATTTATTTTGTTTCAATCAGTCCATATTGTCCATCATTTCTTAAGTAAACAACATTTACTTTTTGTGTTTCTTCGTTTAGGAAAATATAGAAATCATGTCCTAACATTTCTAGTGCTGTCGTTGCTTCTTCAACTGTCATATCAACTAACTCAATAGCTTTCTTTTTGACTGGGGTAGAGACGAGTTCACGTTGTAATTTTTCAATATCTAAATCATCATGGAAAATATCCTTAACACCTTTTTTACGTTGGAGACTTCGTGTGATTTTTGTTTTATGCTTTCTAATTTGACTTTCTAATTTACCAATAGTCAAGTCGATAGCACCGTACATGTCTTCGTTACTTACTTCTGCGCGCATCGTATAATACTTTGTGGGAATTGTCACTTCCACTTTGTGATGATCATTATAGACTTTGCATACCACATAAGCATCTAGTTCTTCTTTAAAATACTTCTCTAACTTAGATAACTTGTCTGCGGCGTATTCAGAAATTGCATCTGTAACTTCAAAACCATTTTTTCCTCTGACTTGTACTTTCATTATATCAGCTCCCTTTCTTAATTATAATTTTATTATAACACAAGTTTTTTATTAAGTCTTTTCAAATAAAAGATTTTTCAGATTAGATCCGAGATTCGTTCTATAGAAATTATTGTTAGGCTCTCATTTGAGAGTGATAATAATATTTTAAGTAAAAGAGCTGATAAATTACTATCACCCTCCATATGAAATAAGAGAGAATCATTTTTTGATGTGGCAAAGAAAACTCCGCCATATTTCCAAAACATCTCATCGATGTTTTCAACGGGTTTTTCAACTAAGTAATGTAGGTGAATAATCTTTTTTAAAAGCGGAAATGACACATGTTTTAACTGCATTGGTTTACACCGGGGATGGATGTTATATGTTAGAGAGAAAAGTGAGCAAAAATTCAAATGAAGTTCTAAGGATTTACCACAACAAATACATTTCATAAAAAACACCTCACAATTAATAATAATTATGAGGTGTCGATTTATCTTTTGATAAGTTCAAAATAAATCTGCAAAGTATCTTCAACATCACTAAGTGCTCGATGTACTTGCGTCGGTATAATATTGAAAAATTGTCTTAGTGCAGCCAAAGAATAAGATCTTAAGCCACTTAGTTTTCGTCTAGCAATGTAGACAGTATCTATTATTTTCCCATCTTTAACTTTTAGGGCTCCAAGTTCGATAATGCGATCTTTTCTGATATTTAAGCCTGTTGTTTCTATATCTAATACAACAAATGTCATCGATCAATTAAGCACTTGTTTCGACTGCTTTTTTTCCTGCTTCTAGAGCTTGTTTATTTAAGTCAATAAATTGCGCTTTTTCACCGGTAAATTTTTCTTTCATTACAGCAACAATTTCTTTGTTTGTAAATATTTTAGTAATTGCTAGATAAGCCCCTAACATAACCATATTTGCTGCCTTCAAATTTCCAAGTTTTAAGGCGATGTCATTCGCTTCAATCTCATAAACATTTACATCTTCTCTAAAATCTAAATCTTTAACTAGCGATGCATTAACAACTAAATTCCCGTCTTTTTTTAATTTAGGCATGAATTTTGCTAGGGATGGTTTATTAAAAATCATTAGACTATCCGGTTTAGAAATAACAGGGCTATTCACTGTCTCATCGCTTATCGTTACACTGCAGTTTGCAGTTCCACCACGTGTTTCTGGTCCGTAAGAAGGAAACCAGAGAGTGTTGATGTCCTTATTAGTCGCACAATAGCTTAAAAGTTGTCCTGTAAGCATCACACCTTGTCCACCAAAGCCAGCAACAATTAATTTTTCATCTAACATTAGTTTGCCTCCTCATTTGTTTTATCTTTGAAAACACCTAGAGGATAATAAGGAATCATATTGTCAACAGCCCAATCAACTGCGTCTTTTGGTTTCATTCCCCAGTTAACAGGACACGTTGATATAAATTCAATTAACGTAAATCCTTGTTTATTTTTTTGAATTTCAAATGCTTTTTTAAGTGCTTTTTTTGCTTTGATAACATGTTTTGGGTTGTGGACACTGACACGTTCTATATAGGTTGCCCCAGGAATAGTTGCCATCATTTCACTAATTTTTAGTGGTAACCCTGAATGGGCTTCTTCGCGTCCATCTGGTGAGGTTGTTGTTTTTTGTCCAATTAGAGTTGTTGGAGCCATCTGTCCACCAGTCATACCATAAATTGCATTATTGACAAAAACGATTGTAACATTTTCACCACGATGTGCAGCATGAATTGCTTCAGCAATACCAATACTTGCTAAATCTCCATCTCCTTGGTAAGTAAATACGATTGAATCTGGTTTAACACGTTTAATTCCTGTTGCCACAGCAGGTGCACGTCCATGTGCTGCTTGCTGCATATCACAACTAAAGAAATCATAGTTTAAGGCACTACAACCAACACTACTAATTCCAATTGTACGATCTAATACATCTAATTCAACTAAACATTCTGCAACTAATTTATGGATAATACCATGAGTGCATCCAGGACAGTAACTTAAATGTGCATCTGATAATCCGTTTGATTTTTCATAGATTGTTTTTGTTTTAGCCATCTTATTCACCACCCATAATTTCTTTTACTTTTTCAACAATTTCTTCTGCTTCTGGTACAATACCACCTGATCGACCATAAAAATGAATTGGTAGTTTTCCTTCATTAACAATTTTAACATCGTCAATCATTTGTCCTGTGTTCATTTCAACAACAAGTAAGTCTTTAACACTTTTGGGAATTTCATCAAATGCTTTAGAAGGGAAAGGATAAATAGTAATTGGTCTGATCATACCACAGTTAATTCCTTCTTCTTCTAATAATTGAATTGAGGTACGACAAACACGTGCCGTTGAACCAAAAGCAACAATTGCTATATCTGCTTTATCCATATTTATCAGTTCATAACGTTGATGATCGCGTTTCATTTCATCATATTTTTTCTTTAATTTTAAATCATGCTTTTCTAGATCATTAGGATCCAGATATAAACTATTGATGATATTTTTATCTCGACCTTTTTGATTACCGTCTGTGGCCCACGTTTTTTTAGGTAAGTCCCATTTAGGTGTTTCTAATTCGAAATCCACAGGTTCCATCATTTGTCCAATAAGACCATCAACAGCTATCATTACTGGGTTTCTAAAATAATCAGCTATATCAAATGATTCTTTAATTAAATCAACTGCTTCTTGAAGTGATTCTGGTGCAAGTGAATATAAGTAATAATCACCATTTCCACCACCACGTGTAATTTGTTTGTAATCCCCTTGAGATGGTTGAATCCCACCAAGACCAGGACCACCACGCATAACATTAACAATAACGGCAGGTAATTCTGCGCCAGCCATATAGGAAATACCTTCTTGTTTCAAAGCGATGCCCGGGGATGAAGACGATGTAATAACGCGTGCGCCAGCTCCTGCTGCTCCATAAATCATGTTAATTGCTGCAACTTCACTTTCTGATTGTAAAAATACTCTTCCATGTTCTTTCATATGTTTAGACATATATTCTGGTAATTCATTTTGTGGTGTTATTGGATAGCCATAAAATGCATCCGCACCAGCTTTTATTGCAGCTAAAGCCATTGCTTCATTACCTTTCATTAGTACTTTCGCCATTAGTTATCCTCCTTCATAAATCGTTCTACTGTAATAACTGAATCAGGACACATCATTGCACAAAATGAACATGCAATACATTTGTCTTTGTCTGTTACCATCAATGGTGTATAACCTTTTTTGTTCGTACGTGATGTGTCAAGTTTTAAAATATCAACAGGACAATAAAATGTACAAAGATTGCACCCTTTACATCTGTCTTCTTCGATAATAATTCGACCTTTTGCCATATTTTCCTCCTATAAAAATTTATCTGCGATTAGTCGTTTTAAACGTATAACTTTCCCAGAATAATCCTTTTGTTGGTCTAGTGATTCGTGAATCACGGTATAAACAATTGGTAAGTCTAATTCTTTTGCTACAGACGTTAAAATTGTTTCACCCTCTTTAATCATTTCTTCTGTTGTTTCTTTAAGCAGGTTGGTGTTGTTAATTAGTCCTGTCACTTTAAGTTGTGCCTCATTTTCTAAGTTCTTAATAGACTTAACTATTTTAGCAACAGTATTGGTTTCCATCCGAAATATATTCACAACATAAAGTAAATCAATATCTTCAAAATGATCAATTTTATCCGAAAATTGAATTAAGACTCTACCACCGTTTTCAGTTCCACCCAAATCATAGATTGCAGTTAACTCCTTATTTAAAAAGGGAATTGCACTTTCTCCACTAATATATGGTAAATCAGAACTTAGTTTCTTTTTGATGGTAGATTCAACTAAATGAATCCCTGCATCTTCAAATTCTTGATGTAAACTTCGTGTTCTAAAGTATGGGTTAATTATATCTAAATCTACAATATAATCAACTTTATGTTTAAACGCAAGGTTTGTACAAATCTCACTTTTACCACTACCATAATGTCCAGCGATAATTGTAATTCGTTTCATAAATCGCCCCTTTCAAATAATGTAAGCGTTTTTGCCATTGTTAATTATACCAAACAAGGTGTATATATTCAACAATCTAATAACTTTTTAAAAATTTTTATATATAAGGAAATAATACCTCAATTAAGCCATTTTAAATAAGGATTATTTCAAAAAAACACCTTCAAACAATGAAACTATTTTCATTGTTGTAATAATTTTCAAAGATTTGTGTTTCCTAACTTGACAAAAACACTTTAAACTTGTATTATATTGATGTGCATATGCACACAGGAGTTGATTAAATTGAAAAAGTACCGAAAAAAAAGATTTGCTAGACGATTAGATAAAGCTCGGAGATATACACCTGAAGCTGGTAACAAATCCTCTACAACAAAAATTTCCTTAGATGAGTTTGAAGCATTAAGGTTATGTGATTATGAAGAGGCATCGCAAATTGATGCGGCACGTGATATGCGCGTTTCTCGCGCAACGTTGCAGCGACTACTTTATAGTGGTCGTAAAAAAATTATTGAGTCTATTTTATTAAATAATAGTTTTGAAATCGAAAATAATATTGAACATATAAAATTAAAAGGAGAAAGTAAAATGAATATGGGTAACAAACAAATTAGAAAGATAGCCTTTCCTACATCAGATCGTAAAACAGTTGATCAACACTTTGGTCACACAAAAGAGTTTTGCATTTATACAATAGATAAAGAAAATATAACTGATATTTCATTTGTGACACCCCCACCACATAAACCAGGTGTCTTACCACTCTTCTTACGAGACCAAGCGGTTGATATGATTATAACTGGTGGGATGGGAAAACGTGCTATCGAACTGTTTAAACATAATCAAATAGATGTTATTTTAGGAGCCAGTGGCACCATTGAAGAAAACCTAGAAGATTATTTTGATGATGAATTAAAGTCAACTAATAGTAGTTGTGACCACCATCATGGTGATCATTCCCATACGCATAATAATCATTCTCATAAGCACGGAAATTGTTCCAATCATTAAAAAAACAAATAGAAATTAAATTTAACTAATTGTTAGGTGGTTATATGAAAATCGCAATTTGTTCAACAACCAATTCTTTTGAAGCTTTAGTGTCTAACCGATTTGCTAGATGCAATTATTTTGCAATATATGACAACAAGAAATTAAACTATAGTTTTGTTGAAAATAAAGCAAAAAATGATACAAGTGGTGCAGCAAAGAAAGCAGTTAAAATACTTGATAATCTTAATGTCTCTATTGTATTAGTTCCTAAAATAGGTTCAAAAGGAATCAATAATTTACGAGCCTTAAATATATCAATCTACCAATATGATACGCTCATGACAATCAAAGAAGTTCTTTATGAATTTTTTGAAAAAAACCTAAAGCAAATCAGTCAACCAAATGCTAAAGGGATAACAAGTTGTCACGCATAAGAAATTAATCTTTTAGCTATTTACCTTAATAAGCTTATTATAACTAGATTAGTCTGTTCAAAGAATAATTAATGGAAGTGGTATGTTAATATAAATCCTGAATTTTTATAAGTAAAAGGGAGCTCTATTTGAGCTCCCTTTTACGTTAAACAACTAAATTTATCAATTTATTTGGAACATAGATTTCTTTTTTAATTTTCTTATTTTCTATTAATTCTTTAATTCGTTCCGTATTTTTTGCTTGTGATAATAATGTATCTTTTTGTATGTCCCGTGATACAACGATTTTATCTCTTACTTTTCCATTAATACTAATAACTATTTCCATGGTATCTTCAACCAATTTAGATTTATCATAGGTTGGCCAAGGAGCATAAACAAGATCCTCCTCAGATCCTAATAAAGCATTTAATTCTTCAGTAATATGTGGCGCAAATGGATTTATTAGTTTTAAGAATGTCAGATAATCTTCTTTATGGATTGTTTTTTCTTTATTTAAAATATTCGCAAAGGACATCAGTTTAGAAATTGCTGTATTAAATTTTACAGCTTCTATATCTTCATCTACCCCTTTTATCGTTTTATTTAAATCAACTTCGTAGTTTTTATTTGGCTCATTTGTTACCTTCTCTTTAAGACGAATGACTTTTTCAATAAAACGTCTTGCCCCCTTTACACCGTCTTCATTCCATGGGGTTGATTGTTCGTAGTCCCCAATAAACAGAATGTAAAGACGTAGCGTATCTGCACCGTATTCTTCGATTACATCAAGTGGATCAATTACATTACCTTTTGATTTAGACATTTTATCGCCATCTTCGCCTAGAATCATTCCTTGCGCAGTACGTTTTTTATAGGGTTCTTTTGTTGGCACAACGCCAATATCATATAAGAAATGATGCCAAAATCTAGAGTAAATAACATGTCTTGTTACATGTTCCATTCCTCCATTATACCAATCAACTTTTAACCATTTTTCTAATCTATCTTTACTGGCTAATGCTTGATCATTATGTGGATCTGTATAACGTAAGAAATACCAACTACTACCTGCCCATTGGGGCATAGTATCCGTTTCTCTTTTAGCTGGTTTTCCACACTTTGGACAAAATGTATTAACAAATTCTTCAATATTAGCTAGAGGACTTTCCCCATCTTTACCTGGTTTAAAATTATCCACTTTTGGTAGTTCAAGTGGTAGTTCTTCTTCTGGCACATGAACCATCCCACACGTATCACAATAAATTATAGGAATTGGTTCTCCCCAGTAACGTTGTCTATTGAATGCCCAATCTTTCATTTTATAATTGGTCGTTTTATACCCAATATCTTCTTTTTCTAAATAGATTGTAATCTTGTCTTTTGCTTCCTTTACGGTTAAATCATTTAAAAAACCACTGTTGATTAGTTTACCTTCTTGGCTGTCAGTGTAGGCTTCTTTAGCAATGTCGCCACCAGCAATAACTTCTATGATATCCAAATCAAATTTTTTCGCAAATTCATAATCTCTTGTATCATGAGCCGGAACCGCCATGATTGCTCCTGTTCCATAACTAATCATGACATAATCTGCGACAAATATAGGTATTTCTTTTAGAGTTAAAGGATTAATTGCTTTAAGACCCTCCAGTTTAACACCTGTTTTATCTTTTTGGAGTTCAATACGTTCGAACTCTGTTTTCTTTTGCGCTTGTTTTTGATAGTCTTTGATAGCAGAAAGATTATCAATCTTATCAGCTTGTCGTTTTAGTAACTCGTGTTCAGGAGCAATTACCATAAATGTTGCGCCAAACAACGTATCAGGTCTAGTGGTGAAAACTTTTAATGTTTCATCGGTATCTTTTACATTAAAAGTCACATGTGCACCAGTTGATTTACCAATCCAGTTTTCTTGTTCGATTTTAATACGTGGTAATGTTTCTAACTCATCTAATCCTTCTAAAAGTTTTTCTGCGTAGTCTGTAATTTTTAAGAACCAAACATCTTTTTCTTTTTGAATAACATCGGTATCACAACGATCACATTTTCCACCTTGAGAATCTTCATTAGACAATACAACTTTACAACTCGGACAATAATTTACATATGTGGTATCTTTATAAGCCAATCCATGTTTAAATAGTTGAATAAAAATCCATTGTGTCCATTTATAGTAACGTTTATCTGTTGTATCAACCATTCTTGAAAAATCAAAAGAAAATCCTGTTTTCTTAAGTTGATTTAAAAATATTTTGATATTTTGATCAGTTACTTTTCTTGGATGAATACCTGTTTCAATTGCGTAGTTTTCAGTTGGTAAACCAAACGCATCAAAACCGATTGGAAACAATACATTTTTTCCTTCCATACGACGTTTTCGTGAGATGATTTCCAAACTTGAGTAAGCTCTAATATGTCCAACATGCATTCCTATCCCAGAGGGATAGGGAAATTCAACGAGTGAATAATATTTTTCTTTGTCACTTGTTTCAGATGCGTTGAATCGTTCATTTTCATACCAGTGAGATTGCCATTTTTGTTCAATCTCTTTGTGATTATATTCCATTTTGTCCTCCTTTATATTAAAAAAATTCGCCCTTAAAAAGGACGAATTTATAATTCCGCGGTACCACCTTAGTTTCTAGAGATTACTCTAGACACTTTTTCTTTTAACGCAAGAAATACGTTGTATGCTTACGCGCTGCACATCCAAACTCACTAGACTAATTCCTAAATATTAATTCTTAATATCTCACCATCATTAAGTCTCTCTATAATTAAGTGATTTAGTACTATTTCTAGGTCTTCGCTTAATATAAATGTATCATAACACAGTTTATTTTCTTAATCAAGAATCATTATTATTTTCAGAATCTTTAGGTGTGCATTTACAATAGATATATGACATCTCATCCAGATTCACGTAAATGCACAGTGTAGATTTGTCAAACATTCCGGTGAAAAGTTATTGATAAAATACTTTTTTCCTGCCCTCCCCCTAAAAACAAAGGAGAATAAG
>JAIPGF010000018.1 GCA_021736205.1 Candidatus Izemoplasma sp. | reverse complement strand
ATGGTTAAACATCAGTAATACTAATACAAAGAAGAATTTATTTTAAAATTCTTCTTTTTTTTGAGAGAAAAAGAATCTTTTATTGTATATATTAATAAAGGAGACGATTTAAAATGAAAAAAATTATTCTTTTAAAAGTTTTATTTCTGACCGTACTAGGAATTTTGAGTTTAGCAATGGTAGGTTGTGCAAAAGCAGATGATAATACATCAGTAGATGGAGAAACATTCCTTGCTATTGACATAAACCCATCAATTGAATTTGTTCTAGATGAAAATGATGAAGTTATTAGTGTGTCATTTAACAATGATGATGCAGAAATAGCCGCATCAGACATTGATTTTATCGGAATGAATTATCAAGATGCAATTGATGCATTCATTAACGCAGCTGTTGAGACAGGCTACATTGATGTTGAAACAACAAACAATACAGTTGTTATAACAGTTGGTAATGATAATCAAGCAAGAGAGCAAGAACTTCAACAAGAAGCTGAAGAAACTGCTCAATCCTATATGGAAGAAAAAAACATTGGAGCCGCAATTTTAAGTGGCGCAGATGTCTATGACGATTTAGTTGCATTTGCTGAACAATATGAAATTTCAATTGGAAAAGCAAGAATGGTTAAATCTGCAATGGCGATTGATGAAACACTAACGGAAGAAGAAGTAACAGAACTTCCAATACAAGAACTTATGCAATTGATCACAAATGCACACCAAGAAAAAATGCAAGCATTTGCTGAATCTAAAAAACAAGACGCTCTAGCACTTAAGGAGGAAATGGTTTCACAGTCACAACAAAAAGTTGATGATTTTAGAACACGCGTAGAAACAGGAGAAGAACCAACACCAGATTATGATACCATTCATCAAGAAAACAAAGAAAATTACCAACAGATGGCTGAAGCATATCAAGAAAGAGCCAACAATATGCGTAATGGTATTATACAAGAAATGGATCCCTCAAATTATATGCCCGATGATAAAGGATCACAAAATCCTTTTAATTAAATCATAGTATCCTTCCCTTATTTCAACACCTTTCCAAACAAGCCAGCTTGTGAAAGCTGGCTTGTTGTATGAAAGAAGAACAATAATAAGCAACAAAAAAAGCCAATCTTACACATAAACATGTAGATTGGCTTTTTTTGTTTAATCACATTCAGTAATATGTTTATAAGCAGTTAAAAATATATCTTTAATATGATTGTCTTTTAAACTATAATAAACGCGTTTACCATCTTTTCTAATTTTAACAACATTACGATCTCTTAAGAGCCTTAATTGATGTGATGTGGAAGATTGACTTGCATCAACTTCTTTTGAGATTGTCTGGACACAAAATTCACCTTTTGATAATAAGTTAATAATTTTAAGTCTAGTAAAATCAGAATATATTTTAAATAATTGTACAGTATCTTCTATGAACTTAGTTTCCTTATTTTGCATAAGACTACCCCTTTCTAAAAATGAGTCTTAAACTATTTAATACAGCAATTAAAGTGATTCCAACATCTGCGAAAATAGCCATTAACATATTGGTTTCACCAAAGCCAGCGAGGCCTAGAAATAAAAACTTAACAGCTAAACTAAATATAATATTTTCATACACAATAATTTTAGTTTTACGTGCAATTTTGAAGGCTTTTTCTAATAAATTAATATCTTCATCCATAATGATGACATCTGCTACATCAATTGCAAGTTCACTACCATTCCCCATGGCAACACCAATGTCAGCATTTTTTAGCAATGGCGCATCATTAATCCCATCACCAATAAACATTTTATATTTTTTTGTTTTTAAACCTGCGAACTTTTCAATTTTTTCTTCAGGTAATAAACTACTTTCAAAGTTAATACCACCTAGATTATTAGCGACTTCACTCGCGATAACTGAGTTATCACCAGTTAGCATTGTCATTTTATATTTTTTACTTAGACGCCAAATCGTATTATAAGCGGAATTTTTAATTTGATCTTTAACAACTATTTTACCGATATATTTGCCATATTCACTCACATAAACATTTGAGCCACTCATGACTTTTTTATCTTTAAATTTAATATTATGTTTATTTAATAATTTGCGGTTCCCAACTAGAATTTTACCTTTTACTGTATCAACAACCAGTCCATAACCGGCAATTTCTTCGACGTTTTTATAATCGATAAATTCACCATCATAAAAACTTACAATACTTTTTGCGATAGGATGTGTAGAAAAATTTTCAACACTCGCCGCAATTTTTAAGGCCTTTTTGTTTGTGTAATCACTTACCGTAAATTCTCCATGTGTTAATGTACCTGTTTTATCTAGAGCAATCGTATCAACATTGGTCATCATATGTAAGAAACTACTACCCTTAAATAATATACGTCGTTTAGCAGCGGCACCAATTCCAGCAAAATAACTGAGTGGTACACTAAGGACTAATGCACAAGGACAACTAATTACTAAGAATATTGCAGCACGATAAATATATGTTTGGTAATTTGCCCAATCAAAGATTGACGGGATTAAAAACATTAAGAATGCTAAGAGTGTAACAAGGGGGGTATAGTATCTAGCAAACTTCGTAATGAAGTTTTCAGCTTTTGCTTTATGATGGGTAGAATTTTCAATTAAATCAATCATTTTGGCAATGGTTGATTCACTGTATTCTTTACTTGCTTTAAGATGAATAACATTGCCTACATTGATATTTCCACTTAAAATATAATCACCAAGTTTAACAGTTGATAATTTAGATTCTCCCGTTAACGCACTAGTATTTAACGATGTTGTCCCTTTGATGATCGTACCATCAACAGGCACTTTTTCACCATTTTTAATAACAATGGTGTCTCCTTTTTTAATTGAATGCGGATCTTTTATAACAACTTTTCCATTTTCTAAAACATTTGCATATTCAACACGTAAGTCCATGAGACCCGATACTTCTTGTTTTGATTTTTCAACAGCTTTATGTTGTAGATATTCTCCTATCGTATAAAATATTACAACTAACACAGCTTCTAAATGTTCACCTAAAAAGGAAGCAGCAAACGTTGCAATAAGCATTAATGTGTTTTCATTAAAAAAGTCTTTTCGTTTTAGACCTTTTATGGTTTTTTTGATTAATTTATATGCAACAAGCAAGTAACTAATCCAAAAAAGAATTTCAGCGGCTAAAACATTGTGGTCAAAATCTAACGCAGTCCCGTTGAAAACGTAATTAATATACATTCCTATTGCAAATAATACGATACCTATAAAAAAGGTATAGTAAGTTTCAATCGATTTTTTAGTTTGAATTAAATGACGTTTATCATAGGGGTAAGTTTCAACACCTTCTTCAATTGAATCAACAATACGTTTGATTTCCGGAATTGCAGTTCCTTCATCATATTCGTCAGTTGCATCAATTAACATCACTTGATTAGGAAAATTAAAACTTGCACTATTTATATAATCTAATTCACTTAATTCCCGTTCTATTTTGCCTGCGCAATTAGAACAAATTAAGTTCTTCATAATCACTTTTTTTATCATTTTGAAGTCACCTATCTTATTTATAATAAAATATTCTATAATACTATTATATGAATTCGCACTCACATGTCAAGCAAATGTGAATAATATAAGGTGTATTTTCGTATAATTAGTCATAAACTATATAATTATTGATAAACATAGGTAAAAATGTTATATTATTGTGTGAAGAGGTGGTTTCATGGATTTCTTACAAATCGTAAAAGAACACGAAAAAGAAATTTTAACAGAAACAAAAAATTTATTAAAAATTCCAAGCGTTTTAACGCAATTTGATGCCCAAAGTGAAACACCATTTGGAGAAAATATTAACAATGCGTTAAAATTTATGCTTGAACTGGGAAAACGTGATGGTTTTCTAACAAAAAATATAGATAATTATGCCGGACACATTGAAGCAGGAAATGGCAAAGAAATTTTAGGCGTTTTATGCCATCTTGATGTTGTCCCAGCTGGTGATGGTTGGTCACATGATCCATACGATCCAATTATTAAAGATAATAAATTATATGCTAGAGGCACAACCGATGATAAAGGGCCGACAATGGCTGCTTATTTCGCATTAAAATTATTAAATGAACTTGATGATGTTAAATTTAACAAACGTATTCGAATTATTTTAGGAACCGATGAAGAAACAGCTTGGCGCGGTATTGAAAGATACTTAAACAAAGAACAAATGCCAGATATTGGATTTGCCCCTGATGCCATGTTTCCTTTAATATATGCTGAAAAAGGTCTTTTTTCTTTTACAATTGAAGGGACTGTATCCGCTTCTGAGTTAATAACATTCAAAGCGGGTGATCGTGAGAATGTTGTTCCTGATTATGCTGAGTGTACCTTAAATGTTGATTTAGAAGAAGCATTTGAAAAGTATCTTGCTGCTAATAACCTTGAGGGTCAAATTGAAGACAACAAATATATTGTTCACGGAAAACGTGCACATGCAATGCAACCTAATTTAGGTGTAAACGCAGCATTTTTGTTAGCTGATTTTTTAAATGAACATATCAATAATGAATTTTTAACCTATATGAATAAGTATTTAACGTTTGATTATTTAGGAAAAAAACTTAACATAGATTTTTATGATGAAGAGATGAAAGAATTTACCATGAATCCTGGCGTCTTTAATTTTGAAAACAACACATTTAGCATTGATGTAAATTGTCGTTACCCCCAAAACTGGCCTTATGAAAATGCCAAAAAAGCAATTGAAAAATCTGTTGAGAAATTTAAATTCGATTTTCGTGAAACAACACACAAAGTCGTCCATTATGTTGATAAAGAAAGTGATTTAGTTCAAACATTAATGGCTTCTTATAAAAAATATACCCTTGATGAAACAGGTACACCAATCACAATTGGTGGCGGAACGTATGCAAGAAGTTTAGAAAAAGGTGTTGCTTTTGGTCCTGTTATGCCCGGTAGAGAAGAAGTTGCACATCAACTAGATGAATATATCTATATAGAAGATTTATTAAAAGCAACTGCTATATATATGGATGCGATTTATAACTTAACACGATAAATATGCGTTTAAGAAAAGTAAAAGGGGCTAAGAAAAAGATAAATTCTTATAAAGAATTTATCTTAGATGATCAAACTAACAACCCAATTGATTTAGAGACACTTTTCAAACAAAATCAACCAGTCTATTTAGAAATAGGTATCGGAAAAGGAAAGTTCATCTATGAACACGCTAAAAATAACCCCCATATTAACTATTTAGGGATTGAAAAATATACAAGTGTTATTGTTAGAGCCTTGGAAAAACAACTTGAAGAACCACTTGATAATTTGTATTTAATTCGCACAGATGCGAAAGACTTAAATGATTTATTCAAACAAAATAGTTTTTCTAGATTGTATTTAAACTTTAGTGATCCCTGGCCTAAAAACAGACATAGAAAACGTCGTTTAACACATAAAAATTTCTTGAAAATGTATGAAAAACTTTTAGTTAAAGAGGCAGAACTGCATTTTAAAACAGATAACATAGATTTATTTGAGTTTTCTGTTGAAGAATTAGAAGCATATCCAATGAATATGTTGTATATATCACGGGATTATCACAGTGAATATGAAAATGAAATTGTGACAACTGAGTTTGAAAAACGATTTAAGAAACAAGGTAAAAAAATACATAAATTAACGGCGAAGTTCAAGGAGGAATTAAATGGATAGTATATACAAAGAACTTGTTAATCTACCAGGTGCACCAAGTTTCGAAAAACCTGTTAGAGATTATATGAGAAAACATCTAAAACAAACAACAGAAGAAATTTTAGAAGATCGTTTAGGAAGTATTTTTGGTGTCATTAATAAAGGTTCAACCGGTCCTAAGGTAATGCTAGCGGGACATATGGATGAAGTTGGTGCGATTGTCACTAGTATCAAAGACAACGGATTAATTAAGATTTCAAATCTCGGTGGTGTTAAAGGAAATGTCTATTTATCACAACACTTTGATATTTACACAGATGATGGTGAAAAAATACCGGCTATTAGTGCCTCAAAACCACCGCATTTATCACGCGGAGATATTGCCAAACCAAAAGAATTAAAATTCACTGATTTATTACTTGATATCGGAGCAGATGATAAAAAACATGCAGAACAACTGGGTGTTAAAATTGGACAACAAGTTATTTCTAGAAATGATTACACTGTTAGTAAAGATGGTAAAAAATTCTTCTCTAAAGCATGGGATGACCGCTTTGGTTGCGGTATAAGTTTAGAAGTTGCCAGAGATATTAAAAAAGAAAACTTAAACTGTGAACTTTATACAGGCGCAACTGTCCAAGAAGAAGTCGGATTAAGAGGGGCGAAAACAGCTGCAGGATTAATCAAACCTGATTTATTTATTGCTGTTGATTGTAGTCCATGTGCTGATGTGTTTGATGGTGATGAATCAAGTGGTAGTATCGGAGACGGATTTTTACTACGTTTCTTTGATCCAAGTGCTATTATGCACCAAGGCATGAAAAAACATATTATAGACCTGGCTAAAAAACATAATATTAAATTTCAATATTATCGTTCAAAAGGTGGCACAGATGCTGCACGTATTCAACTAGAAAACGGTGGAACACTTGTCGCAACTATTGGTATGCCAGCACGTTATATTCACTCAACAACATCAATGATTAGTGAAGATGATTACAAAGAAGTTAAAAAAATCGTTTTTGCATTAATTAAATCAATTGATAATGATACAATAAAAACAATCAAGGAAAACGTTTAAAATTATTAAAACATAAATCAAATTACGGGACCTTAAAAGGCCTAAAAAGGAGAAAATTATGAAAAACAGCAAAACCTATGAAATCACAACGATTTCTATTTTCACCGCATTAATTATTTTAATGGCAACTGTACCGTGGCTAGGATATATCACCATTGGTCCAGTGTCACTTACTATTATCCACATCCCAGTTTTAATCGCAGGTATGTTTGGTGGCAGAAAAGTGGCAGTTTCACTGGGACTTGTCTTTGGATTATCTAGTTTAGCAATCGCTTATTTAAGACCAACAACACCGATTGATTTACTATTTCAAAATCCATTGATTAGTGTCTTACCACGTATCATCTTTGGATTAGCACTGTATGAGATTTACCGTTTCTTTAGTAAACTCATTAACGAAGAAATCACAGCTATTTCAATTAGTATGGTCGTGAGTACAATTGTGCATACAACCTTAGTATTAGTTCCTCTTTATTTATTTGGAGCAACAACTATTGAAAATATCTTTGGTGATATTGCATTAATGCCATTTATTTGGGCAATATTCGTTAGTAATGGATTTTTAGAAGCACTTGCAGCTGCGCTTATTGGAACACCAATACTTAAAGCGTTGTATACTGCAAGAAACTTATAATGGAGAAAACAATGACTTTATTAATTGATATTGGAAATTCAAATATTGTTGTTAGTCGCTATAACAATGATTTTACTGATAACTACCGATTTAACACAGATAAAACAAAATCAAAAGATGAATACTATGTTTTATTAAAAGATATCATAAAAGATGCCAAAGCAATTATTATTTCGAGTGTTGTGCCTGAATTAAACATTGTATTTAGTAGTTTAATTGAACGCTATTTAAACATCACACCGCTTTTTGTTGGTCCTGGGGTTAAAACAGGGGTCAGAATTATGACTGATAATCCCAAAGAAGTTGGATCAGATATTGTTACAAGTGCAGCAGCAGTAATTAGTAATTACGCTAATGATGCGATTATTATTGATTTAGGAACTGCAACTACATTCACATTATTAGAAGATAAGATTATTAAAGGTGTTACGATTACAACAGGACTCTTTACAGCGCGTAAAGCACTTCTAGGTAGCGCATCTCAATTAAGTGCTTTTGCCTTTAAAAAACCAACTAACGTAATTGGAAAGAATACAGTTGATTCCTTAAATTCAGGATTACTCTTTGCCCAAAGTGAAGCAATCAGAGGAATTGTTAAAAGAATTAAAAATGATTCAACCAAGGATCTAAAAGTTGTAATTACTGGTGGCGCAGCTCGATTTATTATGCCACTTTTACCAACTGATTATATCTTTGATGAATATCTCATCTTTAAAGGATTACTAAATATTTATAAGAAAAATACATAATAAAAATACCGGGTAAATATTACCCGGTGTTTTTTTGAGTTAGATAAACAACTTAAATGTTTAATAAATACGTTATTTTTAACAAAAGACAACAAAATAAAAGAAAAACACGATAATTCACGATGATATCTCAACAATAAGTTGACATTAAAACAACAATTTTCTATAATTAAGATAACTGATGAAAAGGAGAGAATTATGGTATTTGACAAAGTGAAAACAATTATCACCGAAGAACTAGGGATTGATGAGGACAAAATCGAATTAAACTCTGACTTATCAGAGGATTTAGGCGCAGACTCACTTGATGCAATTGAATTAATCATGGAGATTGAGGCTGAGTTTGATGTGGAAATTGATGACAATGAAGCTCAAAACATCAAAACTGTAAAGGATATTGTTGATTATTTAGAGAAATAAGAAAAATGAATACTCACTTTGAGTATTCATTTTTTTTAGTTTAATGAAATTAACTCTAACAGAATAATTGCTAAAGAAGTAGAAAAAATAAGTGAATGCTTTGTTTGTTTTGTTACTGGTTTTAATCACTTTTTTTTATGAGGTAGGTTCCTGTTTAATTTTCCCAATAATTAGATAACTTATGAGTAATAGTCCTCCAACAAAATAAAACATAATATCTAATCCGAAGTTATCGCTAATAGCACCAATAATAGGTGCGAAAACAATAATGAATAAAGAAGACAGTTGTGATTCAATTGAAAGCACACTTGCATGAGACATATGTTCTGCTGTGTTCCCAATTTTTTCTACCATGTAAGGCTTTCTGATATTTAAAAAGACATAAAAAATTAAAAATCCTAAACTAATCACAATAATCGAAGCGTGACCAAGTCCAAACAATAAAAATAACACGCCCGTTAACAACCAAATACTGTTAACGATTTTTTCTAGAGTGAACCAGTGTGATATTTTGTGGGCGTTCCTACTCGCAATGGCACTAATTATATAAACTAAGGCATAAACAAGTCCAATCGTAATGGTTTTTCTTGTTGATAAATCTTGCTGGCCACTATACGCAACCCAACCAATCCCCACACTAACGATAAGGGGTTGAATGTAGTCTTTTAGTATTTTAAAGAGACCATCGTAACTAGAAGAACTGATAATGGTTTTTCTTAAATAACTATTTTTAAAGCTATAAACAATACTTTCTTTCATATCTAAAAAGAACTTTTTTAACTTAAATTGCGTGTCGCGACGCTGATTAATATAATTTGGATAACTTAAAATCAAAAAGAAATCAAGCGCATAAGGCACAATTGCGATTAAGAATAAAAAGCGTATTTCTTTTAGATAGAGTAAAAAGGCAATCGATAATAAACTAGAGATAAAAGACCCTATCAGAGAATAACTTCTCGTTAATCCATATACCTGCGATTTAGACTCTTTCATGTTGTGTTTTTTTAAATAGGCCATAATCATTGCTTTGTGCGTGCCTGATCTAAATGCTTTTCCTAACCCATAGATAATAAACGCGATGATAAAAACCCCATATCTTTCACCAAAATAGAAGATAACAAAAGAAATAATATAAAAGATAAAGCAAAGTAAGAGTTCTGTCTTTTTTCCAAAGCGATCAGCTAAAACACCAGAAGGAATTTCAAAGACATAAATAACGATTTCTTTAATGGACCATAAAATACCAATTTCAAATAAAGAAATACCTTCGTTAAAGAGATAAATAAGTAAAAAGGGTTCAAAGAACCGTAGGTTTTTCAATAAGCCATACATGCTGAATTTAAAAATTTGAAATTTATGATTTTCCATAACATCGCTCCTAATTATACTTTAAATTTATTTTACAATAATTATGTATTAAATAAAAGATTCTTATCAGTATTATTTTTATTAATTGGTTTATATATGTTACAATAAAGAATAGAGAAAAGAGGGAAAACAATGAAAAGACTACTTCTAATTGATGGATCAAATTTAATGTTTAGAGCCTACTATGCAACTGCTTATGGTGGACCACTAATGCAAAATAGTGATGGACAATATACAAACGCTGTATTTGCTTTTGTGAATATGATTAATAAATTTTTACAAGAAGATTTTACCCATATTTTCGTCGCATTTGATGAAAGCGGTAAAACATTCAGGCATGACACATTTAAAGATTATAAAGCAGGACGACCTAAGGTACCAGAAGAATTTTTAAGTCAGTTCCCTTTAATAAAAGAATCATGTGATGTACTAGGTATCAAGCGTGATGAGACTCATCTCATTGAAGCCGATGATATTATTGGTACTTATACAACAAAGTATTATGAAGACTTTGATGAAATAGAAATCATTTCAAATGATAAAGATTTATTACAACTTATAAATGATAAAGTGACCCTCCACACAACACAGCGCGGTAAAAAACCTGATATCTATTACACAGAAAATTATTTAAAAGAAAAGATGGGCGTTACCCCAGCACAAATTACAGACATGAAAGGTCTTTCTGGTGATTCATCTGATAATTTACCAGGTATTCCTAGAATTGGAGATAAAACAGCCTTAAAGTTATTAAATGAATATGATACATTAGAAAATGTTATAGAACATAAAGATGAGATTACAGGCAAACTTGGAGAGCGCGTTAGAGAGTATTATGAAGACGCTATTATGTGTAAAAAACTCGCAACAATTAAAACAGATGTTGCGTTAAAATATGATATAAATGATATTGAATACAAAGGCGTAGATGAAGAAAAAATGAATCAGTTTTTCACAAAACTGGATTTACATTCGCTCATCAAACGCAACTTAGGAAACACGGAACGTGAAATTGATATGACTTATGATGTAGTTGATGATCCTTATGAACTAGAAGACTATTTAATTGATGATACAACGATTATTTTAGAATCATTTGGGGATAATTATCATAAAGCAAAACCACTTGGTTTTGCGTTACATAATGATAAAGGAAACATCTTTGTTCCTTACGAAATGTTACATCGATCTGTCCAATTTCAGTTATTTTTAAAAGATGAGACTCTAACAAAAAATGTGTTTAATTTAAAAGCGATGAAAGTTATTTTGAAAAACGATTTGTATGATATTTCAGGGGTTAGTTTTGATTTATTACTTGCTGCTTATATTTTAAATCCTGCTAATACAAAAGAAGACTTTCGCGTAATTGTCTCTAATTTTGATTACACAGATGTGGCTTACAATGAAGAAATATATTCAAAAGGAAGAAATTACTCCATTCCAGAAGCTGAAGTTTATCAAAGTTATGCAGTACAAAAAGCAGTAGCTGTTAAAGAACTACAAACAAATTTAACAAAACAACTAAAAGATAAAGAACAATTTGAGTTATTTAAAGATATAGAATTACCACTGGCATCTGTTTTAGCTGATATGGAATATGAGGGTATAACAGTTGACCAAGATAAATTAGATGAATTAGACGAAGAACTCAGTGACGAAATTGCCAGTTTAACAAACGAAATTCATTCACTAGCTGGAGAAGAGTTTAATGTTTCAAGTCCAAAACAACTTGGACATATTTTATTTGAGAAACTTGAATTATCAAGCGGTAAAAAAACAAAAACTGGGTTTTCAACCGCCGCCAGTGTCTTAGAAAAAATCAAAGATGAACACCCAATTATTGAAAAAGTGTTATCTTATAGAACCTATACAAAAATCCATTCTACATACATAGAGGGGATGCGTTCAAGTATTTATGATGATGGCAAGATTCATACAATCTACCGCCAAGCATTCACTTCTACAGGGCGATTATCAAGTATTGAACCGAACTTACAAAACATACCAATACGTTACGAGATTGGTAGACGCATTAGAAAAATATTTGTACCATCTAAAGCTGGTAATAAACTTCTCGCAAGTGACTATAGCCAAATTGAACTACGTGTTTTAGCTCATATGGCAGAAGAAAAAGAATTGATTAAATCTTACAAAGAAGATAAAGATATTCATACAATAACAGCACAAAAAATATTTGATAAAGAAGTGATAAACTCACATGAGCGCCGTCAAGCTAAAGCGGTTAATTTCGGCTTGATTTATGGTCAAACTGACTGGGGTCTCTCACAAGAATTAGACATCTCAAAAAAAGAGGCAACTAAATTTATTGAAAAATATTATAAGAACTTCCCAGATATAAAAGGATTTATGGATAAGGTTATTAAACAGACAAAAGAGCGCGAATATTTTGAAACAATTTTCAAACGTAGACGCTATATCCCTGAAATTAATTCAAGCGTGTATATGCAACGTCAAGCCGGAGAACGCAATGCGATGAATGCCCCTATTCAAGGAAGTGCTGCTGACATTATAAAAATCGCGATGATTGATATTGATAAAGCGTTAAGAAAGCTGAAATTAAATACCAAATTGTTACTTCAGATACACGATGAATTAGTGTTTGAAGTAGACAAAGATGAAATTGCTCAAGTTAAGAAACTTGTCAAACAAACAATGGAAAATTGTGTGTCACTTAAGGTACCGTTAAAAGTAGACAGTGCAATGGGAGATAACTTGTATGAAACCAAGTAGGTGACAAAATGAACTTAGAAAAAATCATGCACAAAAGCTTATTTGTTAATTTATTTTTAATTGTTGTTAAAATTGTTTTTGGATTTTTGTTTAATTCTATTGCATTAATTGCTGATGGGATCCATTCTGTAAGTGATCTAATGAGTGATATATTTGTTATTTTAGGTATTAAACATTCAATTAAACCGGCTGATGAAGACCATCCAATTGGTCATGGTAAATTTGAATATATTTTGAGTTTATTTTTAGGATTAACCATCATGTTAATTGCTTACAACTTAGGTAAAACAGTTATTTTACGTTTTAACGAAGCAGTACAAATACCCTCAGCATTAAGTTTGATTGTTGTTTTGGTTGTCGTTGTAACAAAATTTATATTAGCTAGATATCTAATTGACCAAGGTACTAAAACTGACAGTTCAATCATCAAAGCAAGTGGAAAAGAATCATTGACAGATGTCTTTTCTAGTGGTGTTGTTTTCATTGGTGTTATTTCCGTATTATTAGGAGATTACTTTAATATAACTTTTTTACTTAAAGGAGATGAAGTCGCCAGTTTAATCATCGCATTATTTATTGTGCGTATTGGCTTACAAATTATCTTTGATGCAATTCATTCAATCCAAGGAAAATCCGTTAAAGATGAAATCTGTTTAGAATATAAGAAAAAAATTATTAACACAAAAGGTGTTATCACAGTCGATCATTTAGAAATGATTGCCTATGGACCTTATTACCAGGCACTTGTAGATATACGTGTAGATGGTAATAAAACAGTAAAAGAAGGACACGATATTGCCCATCATATTACAGAAAACTTACTGAAAGAAGAAAAAATATGTCATGCGATTGTACATGTGAATCCTGAAGGAGGAGACAAACAATGAGTTTAGTTTTACAAAGACAAAGTATTAGAAAGTACAAAGATAAACCTGTTGAACAATCAAAGATCAAACAGTTACTGAAAGCTGGAATGCAAGCACCAAGTGCGAATAACCAACAACCATGGGAATTTATTGTCGTTGATGATCGCGCATTATTAGATAACCTCTCAGAAACATCAAGTGGTGCATGGATGTTGAAGGATGCCGCTGTTGCAATTATTCCCTTAATTATGACAGGCGATCGTTCTCCTAAATTTGCGATACAAGATTTAAGTGCCGCAACAGAAAACATTTTACTTGAAGCAACCAATCAATCTCTTGGTGCAGTCTGGATTGGATGTTATCCCAAAGAAGAACGTTACAAATTTGTTGAAGAGGTATTAAACATTAAAAAAGGACATCCCTTCAGTATGATTGCTGTAGGTTATCCAGACGAGGAAAAAGAGATGAAACTTCGTTATGATGAAAAACGTGTCCATTTTAATAAACAATAATGCCAGAACTACCAGAAGTAGAGACAGTTAAAAACGCACTACGTCCATTGGTTAAATCAAAAACCATACGTGACATTGATATATTTTATGCACCAATATTAAGAAACAAAACTGAAAAAGCATTTAAAAAAATACTAGAAAATAAAACAATTAAAGATATTACACGTTATGGCAAATACTTATTATTTAACATTGGAGAATATACCCTTATTAGCCATCTAAGAATGGAAGGTAAATATTATTTAAAACCACTCAATGTGAAAAAAGATAAACATGATCATATTATCTTTTATTTCTCGGATGGGGACACATTACGTTATAATGATGTCCGAAAATTTGGCACAATGGATCTCATTAAAACAAAGGAATTGTTTTTAAAAGATCCCTTAAAAAAACTGGGTCCAGAACCATTTGAAGATCGTTGCACAAATTATTATTTAAAGCAAAAACTTGAAAATAAAAAAATCGCAATAAAATCAGCATTACTTGATCAAACAATCATTTGTGGACTTGGTAATATTTATGTGAATGAAGTCTTATTCAAATCACACATACATCCTACTACACCATCAAATGAACTGTCTTTAGAAGAACTAGACATCATTATCCAACATGCTAGAGAAACACTTAAAAAAGCAATTAAACTCGGGGGAACAACGATTCGTACTTATCATACAACAGATGGTGTCGATGGTAAATTCCAAAATGAATTATTAGTACATGGTAAAGAAGGCGATTCCTGCCTTGTTTGTGAGTCAATCATTATTAAAACAAAAGTCGGTGGCAGAGGCACATATCTTTGTCCGACATGTCAAAATAAAAAGGCTTAAAAGCCTTTTTATTTTGCATTTATTGCTCTAATCCTTTACGTTTTTGTTCTCCCCATGTACCTTTTTCAAAAAGCGCAGTGAAAAATGAATAAGCGCGGTGAAATGAGATGAGTTGTCTGTAACCAAAATTTTCTAAGATAGCAAAAATAATTAAATATAATACATCTTTTTTAGAGGTTCTTGGTGTTACATTTTCTGCAACAAAGAGTGACATTAGACTAACGACAATACCAATAAGTATTGTTAAGATAAAATAGCGTAAAACGATTAAGGGGTCTAAAAAACCAAATATAAAACTTGATAATAACGCAACATATCCAATCGTTTCAATAAACGGTCCAACTACTTCAAAAATATAAAAATAAGGCATTGCCAAAAAACCCACTTGTTTATATCTTGGATTTAACAAGATTTGCCGATGATAACTTAAAATATCTATTAACCCTCGATGCCAACGATTTCGTTGTTTTAACAATGACTTGCAATCACTTGGTAACTCGGTATGACATCCTGCATGATATATGTAAGCAATATAGTAAGGTTCCTTCTTTTTAAGCTTTTGATGCGTTAAACGTACGACAAGTTCCATGTCTTCACCAACGCTATCTTTATTTAGTTCGCCACTACTTGTAATGTAACCTCCAACATTAATAATATCTTTGCGATTAAAAACACCAAAGGCACCTGAAATAATTAGTAAACTTTGTAATATTGACCATCCAATTCTACCTGAAGTAAATGCACGTAAATATTCTATAGCTTGGAATCGGGTTAAGTTGCTTTTAGGGAATTGAACCTTTTCAATATGACCACGGTCAATAATAGAATCGTTGGCTGGGATGATGTTGCCTCCAAGGGCAACAGGTGGTTTAGAACGATCGAGGGTTGAAGATAGTAATCTTAATAGTGCTTCTTGCTCTAAAATACTATCCGCATCAATCCCACAAATAAACGGATGCTTGGCCTTGTTAATCCCTACATTTAAGGCATCTGCCTTGCCACCGTTTTCCTTGTCAATCACAATTAAATTAGGAATGTCTGGGGTTGTGTATACTCCTCTAACGGATTTTGTTTTAAGGCGAATTTTGTATGCTGGATCAGCTCGCTCTAACGCAAACTCTTTAATTACGACATTTAATGTATGATCCTTAGATCCATCATTAACGACAATTACTTCATAGTTAGGATATTTCAAGTTTAATAACGATTGTATATTAGAAATGATACTTACTTCTTCATTATAGGCAGGTGCAATGATTGAAATTGCTGGTAATAAGCCATTTTCATAAAGTAGTGTTTCTGGTTTCAAGTTCCAAAGCGTATTTTGTTTATGGGCACCATAAACCGATAATAAGAGTAACAAGAAATAAATCATATTCGCAATAAAGAAATATACAACAAGATAATAGTTGGTATCAACAACAAGTGTTTTAATAATATTTAAACTAGGTGTTTCAAGTATTTGAAGACCATGTTTTGCAAGTGACAGTGATGGATACCAAAGAAGGGTTATAATCAGAATTGCACCCATCCAAAGCACCTTGGATAATTCAAATGGCATGACTTCTTTCTGTTTTGGTTTGTACTGTTTTTTAGAAAGACCATACTTCTTTAAAATATCTTTTTTAACGTATAGTTCAAATTTAGTTTTTACACTTTTATTATTTTTTATTAATGGCATCAAAATATCAAATACCCGATCTTGAATATCTTGTTTTTTGTTTTGATTAATAAATGTAATAATTGAAGCTGTGTAACCTTGTTGAATTAATTGTTTAATCCAGTCTTTAACTAGCGCTGCATTATCAGACGATAATTCAAGAATCAAAGTAGAACTATGGTTAGAGAGCAATTTTAATAACAAATCGTTGGTTTCCCATTCAAACAACTTAGGATTATCAAGAATATAAAAAAGTAATTCTTTAACGTTGAAATTATCTTCAATCGCCTCAGTGATGTCATCTAGTTGTTTCAGGTAAGTTTGAGATAACTCTAACAATTGAAAGAAGGTCTCTTTTGTCTTTGATTGGGCAAGCGATTTAAATCCATAAACTCTGACAAAAGGGTCCTCATGATGTAAAACATAATCTGTTTTTAAAATAGCATGTGATCGAAGTAACAGACCTTCTAATAGATTTTTTCGAATGTCAGTTTTTAATTCGGTTGTGATAGGAGATTTAATATAGCGTTCAATTAACCGATCGAAAAATGCGTCATCAGCACAGGAATGATATTTCTTCGAAATATGTGAAAACAAATAAATAATTCGTTCATCTTGCGAATCAGTTTTGGCCTTTATAAATGGTTGAATGTTTCCAAAATGGTTACTAAAAATAGTACATATACGTTTTAAATAAAGCATGTTTAATTTTTTTAATTTATTCAGAATTAAATCAAATGTTTCTTGATTTATAACGTCAATCAATGCATATATTGTATAGAAAATTGTCGCATTAAATTTAGCTTTTTTTAATATTTTTTCGAGATAATTAACCGTGTCTTCTGATTTAATGTAGGATAAATATCTTATACCTTTAATGCGTTTAAAAAGAAACATACTTTTTGTCATTCGTTTGAATTTATTGGTGAGTTTTGACAGGTTAATTAATTGAAAAAGTTGATTTTTTTCTGCATTATCTAATTTGATTTGATTTTCTAAATCAACGAGTGTTTTAAATAAAAAATAATCACGAACAGGTTTTTTAGGTATCGTTTTATTTTGGTATACTTGATAAATATACTTTCTCGCTTTTTTAACTCGTTTTAAATAAAATCGATGATGTAATTTTTGAATAAAAATCGCGATAAGAATCAACAGAATTAAACTCCCGATAATTAAAAATACAAGATTAAAATTTATCATTTACGCATCATCCTTTTTACGATACCAATAAGTTCAACTGGATAGTATGGCTTCTGAAGAAAGAAATCAACGTTTAAGTCATTGATGCGTTTTAAAATTGTTTTTGATTTTACGTGTGAAATCATGATAAAGGGAAGTTTATTATAGTCTGTTGTATCATTAAGTAGCTGCTTTAAAGAGAACCCATCTAATTTACTTAAATTAATTTCTGATATAATTAAATTAATTTTTTGCTCTTTAAGTATGTCAATTGCTTCAATTGGGTTTTTTGCTGTTATGACATTTATTTGTTCATCTTTCATGTACTGTGTTAACATATTGATATTTATCTCGTCTTCATCTACTAACAATACTTGAAAGTCATAAATATCTGTTTCCTTAGTAGAATAATCGACAATCGTATTATAACCTGATTGATGGGCCAGTTGACGTCTAATCGTTCCTTGATGAATAAGTTCATCAATTGAATCAGTTGATTCTTCTTTAAAGTCAATGATACTAATACCGGTAGTCATATCTTCAATAAATTGATCTGATTCAGCAACCACATTTCTGATATTTCGTGCAGCTTCCTTTAATGTGTCTTGATTGCCTTTAGGGAAATATATTATAAAACTGCTTCCTTCGCCTCTAAAGACTTGTTGATCATCGTTAAAAGTGTTTGTTATCAAGTAACTTAATGTTCTTAGCGTTGTGTTATTGGTTTTTTTATCGTAGTGTTTTCTTATCTTATTGGTTTGATCTAGTTCAATAAATAATAGACCGCCTTTGTTTTTTGATGATTCCGATAGAAGGTCTTTTAAAATATCATCATAATAGATACCTGTAACAGTATCCTTACGCTCTTCTTTTTTTATGTTTTCTATAGTTTCTTTAAGTTTTGATGATTTTTTTTCAACGGACTCTTTTTCTTGTTTGAGTTCGCGTAAAGTTGAACGATAAATCGTTGGTTTATGAATATTGTATTTAGTTGTAATACGTTTTACTAAGGATTCTAAATAGTGTAACCATTCATCACCTTTTTTACTGTAAATAATTTCAAAATACTTATTCCATAAATCATAATCTTGTAAGTTAGATGTTACTTCTATGGGATTAAATGAAACAGTAATTTTTGTTTCATTAAAGGCATCTTGAATTTCCTTTTCATCATATAGTGCGGTTAATCTTTTGGTCATTTGTGCTAAAATCACGTTATAATCGTATTTTAAGTTTTTCTCTTTTTTTGCTGCAACGGTACTGTAACTATTAAAAAACGTAAAATCTTGTAGATGGTGAATACTTTGTTTAACTAAGTCATCACTAATAATACTGCCATGTTGTGGTAAAATTTTCTTTATGGTTAGTTTATCTAAGTTTTTCATCACAGGTTTTATAAAATCAGAACTAGGCATATAATTTTCATGATATAATGTCATTCCTTCAAAATAGTTATCATCTGCATAAACAGACCAATTTTTTGACATTGATCCGAATAAATCTCCACTAAATAAAAATTGACTTTTGGTATCATATATTACAAATGAACCGGCATAATGTGCAAATGGGGTAGAAATGAATTGCAGGGTACATTCAGCAGATAATTTTAATTTTAAGTTATGTTCTTTAATTAAATAGTAAGGGTTTTCCAACTTGAAAAACCGTAATACTTCGGCTGTTCTCCATTCAGTGACAAGTGTGTACTCATCCAGTTCTTTTTCAAATAACGGGAGTGAAGAAGATAAATCTAAATCAGGATGTGTTAAGACAATATATATAATTTGTTTTGGATCAATTAGTGTTTTAATATCTTTAAAAATAACCTCGAAATCTAGTAGATTACCCGGTTCTATCAATACACCAATATCATCTTCAATAAGGAGGTATGTGTTTGTTCTAAAGCGTTCTTTTTCATATGATTTTGATAAATGATAAATACCATTTTGTATTTTATGAATCATATTATCACTCTTTCTCTTATCCTAATTATAATATTTAAAAATAATAAAAACAAGCATCCCTTTAAAACGATAAGTTAATCATTATCAATACATTATAATATTTTTGTTTCTACCTTTTTACTTGTGATATAATGTGATATAATCAGCGTATATAACGGAGGGATACTATGGCGAAAATAATTGGATTAACCGGTGGTATTGCGTCAGGAAAATCAACTATCACTAAGATGTTTAAAGAAAAAGATATTCCTGTAATAGATGCCGACAAAATTGTACATGATTTATTAACTCCTAAAACAGAAACGTACAAAAAAATATTAGATGAATTTTCGGATGAAATTCTTTTTACAAACGATGAAATAAATCGTAAAAAACTGGCGACGCTTATTTTTAATAATACAGATAAAAGAAAAAAATTAAATAGTATTGTGCACCCTAAAGTAAGAGAACAAATAGAATTTGAAATAAAACGACATAAATTATTAGAAACAGAGATATTAGTACTTGATGTCCCGTTACTTTATGAATCGAACCTTGATGAGTTATGTGATAAAGTAATTGTTGTCTATACCACAAAAGAAAAACAAGTTAATCGCTTAATTGATCGCGATAAAATCACAAAAGACTATGCATTAAAAAAAATTAATTCACAAATGTCCTTAGAAGACAAAAAAGAAAAAGCAGATTTTGTTATAGATAATAGTCAATCAATTTTACAATCAAAAGTAGATTTTAATGATATTTTAGAACAATTAGAGGTGAAATAAAATGGGAATAACATCTTTTTTCAAAAATACCGCAGAAACCAAAGAGGTACACAAGGATACAGACCTTAGAAGTCATTATTACAAAGCCAATTATAAACAAATCAAACAACATATAATTAATTATTGTGAAGAAAATGACTACACAGTTAGAAATATTGATGATGATCATAAAGAAATCTATGTTCAATCAAGACGGTTTCATATAATGGTTTCGATTTTAGGGTTAAGACCGTTTGAAACAGCTGTAGATTTTAAAATTCAGATGTATACCATTGCCGGCTTTAACAGACCTAAAAAACATATCTTAACGTTTTATGAGTATCTTGATCAACACTTACAATTTAAAGGCACTAGCCTACATCCATAATAAGGGGGCCACATGGAATTCAATGGACTCGATAAATTTAAATTAATCACGTATCAAAATCTTGATTATGATGAGCGAAAGGTTGTGACATTACTATATCAACCACTAATTGGGAGTGAGGCACTCACTCTTTATTTGACGTTGTGGTCGCTCTTGAATCCAACCAATTTAAAAAGTCCCGCTTATTTCCATCAAAAACTCTATGAAATCACAACATTGAATCCGCGTTCTTTTGAAAAAGCAAGAAAAAAACTAGAAGCAATTGGCCTTATCGTAACATATCATAATGAAGAAATTTATCTCTATGAGTTAAAAGCTCCTTTAACCGCAGAAGAATTTATTAAAGATGGTTCACTAGGTGCTTATTTATTCAGCAAAGTTGGAAAAGCAAACTTTAACGATGTTGTAACGTTATTTCGCGTTAAAAAAAGCTCTTTAGAAGGGTTTAAAAACATTACATCAAACTTTGAAGAAGTTTTTGAAAAGTTACCGAAAGAAATAAAAGATGACAATGATTATGTTAGCCGGAATAAATCTAAAATCAAGTTAAACCATTCCTTTGATTTTGATGTATTTCTAGAGGGATTAAGTAAAAATTATATTGATCGTAGAAAACTGACAAAATCTATTAGACAAAAGATTTTAAATTTATCTTATGCCTATGATTTAGATGAAATTACGATGCAAAAGGTGTTTATGGATAGTGTTGATAAAAACCGTGATATAGATGAAGAAGAATTAAGTGAAAATGCCCGTCAATGGTTTTCTTTCAATAAGGAAAACGAACCCAAAAACACGGGTGTTTCACATAAAGAACACGTTAGTTATGAAGACATGATCGATCTTTGTAAAGAAGAATCGCCCGTTAGTATTTTAAGTATTTTAAGTGGCGGAAAACCTGCTGTTAGCGAAGTCAAAATTGTAGAAAAACTTATTAGTAATTTTGAACTCAATAATGAAGTAATTAATTTTTTACTTGTGTATGTTATGGGTCAACTTCAAGAGTTTCCTGTTTATAACTACTTTGATAAAGTCGCCTCTAATTGGCGCCGCGCCAACATAAAAACAGTAGAAGATGCCATCAAACATCTGAAAAAACGTTCAACTAAAAAACGTTATAATAAACATCAAAAAAATACCATTCCAGAAGATATTGAAGCTGATTGGCTTGATGAATATATAGAAAATATATAGGTGATTTTAATGAAAGAAGTCTCATTTGAACGTAAAGATTTGAATAAAGATGAAATTATAGATGAATTGCTTGAAGACAAGCAAATTCATGATTTTATATATACAAATGATCTCCCATCTGATGTTATAGAAGATCATCTTGTTAAATTGTTAAATTATACCCAAGAAATCAAGAAATGTGAGGGGTGTAAAGGCCTTTATGAATGTAAACAACTTGTTAAAGGTCAACAACCAACATTAAGTTATGAAGCAGAACAAATTCGCATTTATTATAAAGATTGTCATTATAAATTAAGAAGAAACCAAAAACAAAAACAAAATAAATTAATTAGTGCAATGTATATGCCAAAAATGATTCACAGCGCAACACTAGAAGATTATGATTTCAAACGTTCAGAAAATAGAATGGAAGTTCATAATTTAGTCACCTCATTCCTCTCTAAATACTTAAATGGTGACCCTGTAAAAGGCCTTTATTTATATGGTCAATATCAAAGCGGAAAAACTTACACATTAGCGGCACTAGCAAATGAACTAATTAAACACGAAGTACGCGTTAGCATTGCTTATTTTCCTGATTTAGCCAGAGAGTTCAAATCACGCATTGGCTCAAATACGGTTGAAGAACTTATTTCCAGCCTTAAAAAAGTGGATGTATTGATGTTAGATGATATCGGTGGCGAAGCGCAAAGTACTTGGTTAAGAGATGAAGTATTAGGACCACTTCTTCAACACCGTTTACTCGATGAACTACCTACATTCTTTTCATCTAATGTAACACAAAAAGAACTTGCCCAACTTATGAGCACCAACAATCAACGTGCAGAAAAAATAAAAGCAATGCGTATTCACTCAAGAATTAACTCGTTGAGTGATGAAGTGAAAATGTAAATCCATTTGACAAATAAACCTATTGGTATATAATAATAATGAAATACAGTGATAAGGACATGGTAAACTAGTAAGAAACACTAGCGAGGTAGGATGGTGAAAGCTACTAACAATTAGTTTATTACTCCCTTTAAGTAGGACTTGAAAAAGATTCCCGCGAGCTCGCGTTATGAGATAAAGTGTCTAGTCATACTAGGAACTAAGGTGGTACCACGGACAAAACTGTTCGCCCTTTTATTAAAAAGGGCGTTTTTTTATTACAGGAGGTATAAAGATGACAAAAGATTTAACCATCAAAGCACTCCAAAAACATATTAAAGAGATTGATCATACCCCAGAAGAACGATTTCAAGTCATTTTAAAACTGATTGAAGAAGTAGGGGAATTATCAGTCGAAATACGGAATAGTATTGCACAAGGTATAACCGAGGATATCAAGCGAAAAATCAAGTATGAACTGTATGATATTATTCATTATGTTAATCACATTGCTAATATATATTCGATCGATTTAGAAGAAGCAATCATTGAAAAAGATAAAATTAACGAAAAGAGATATAAAGAAAGTAGGCGAAACAAATGATTCAAATTACATTCCCCGATGACTCTAAGAAAAAGTATAAAGAAGGTATTACAATAGAAGAGATTGCAGGTGATATTTCACCTGGTTTAAAAAAAGCAAGTGTTGCGGGTTACGTTAATGATGCATTGTATGATTTAAACAGACCAATCATAGAAGATGCGACCATTCAGATTATTACCAAGAATGACAAAGCAGCTTTTGAGGTATTAAACCATTCAACAGCCCATTTGTTAGCACAAGCTGTTAAACGCTTATACCCTGATGCGACATTTGGTGTTGGTCCCGCTATTGACGAAGGATTCTATTATGACATTAATACAGAATCTGTCATTAAAGAAGAAGATTTAGAAGAAATTGAGAAAATGATGCACCGCATTGCAGAAGAACAAACAGAAATGACACGTAAAGAACTCTCCAAAGAAGCTGCTCTTAACTTATTTGAAGATGATAAGTATAAACAAGAGTTAATCAATGATTTACCTGAAGATGAAACAATCAGTGTCTATTCACAAGGTGAATTTACTGATCTTTGTCGTGGAGGACATATTGGCTATACTCATAAAATTAGACACTTTAAATTATTATCGATTGCGGGTGCGTACTGGCGTGGAGATAGTGACAGAGACCAACTACAACGTATCTATGGTACAAGTTGGTTTACTAAAAAAGGCCTTAAGAAACATCTTAAAGTCTTAGAAGAACGTAAAGAAAGAGATCACAGAAAACTCGGAAAAGAACTAAAAATCTTCCATTTAGATAAAGATGCAGGACAAGGACTTGCTATTTGGTTACCAAATGGCTACGCCGTTCGAAAACAACTAGAAGATTATGTCTATAAACTAGAGAAAAAAGCCGGGTATAAACATATTTCAACACCTGCTTTAGGAACAAAAAAACTCTATGAAATAAGTGGTCATTGGGACCACTATAGAGAAAATATGTTTCCAATCATGGAACGAGATGATGAAACATTTGTCTTGAGACCAATGAGTTGCCCACATCACATGATTGTGTATCGCTCTGAACTACGTTCTTATCGAGACTTACCAATAAGATACGCTGAAATTGTGACCCAACATCGTTATGAAGCAAGTGGTGCACTGAGTGGATTAGAACGTGTGCGTGCTATGACACTGACAGATGCTCATCTCTTTGTTAGAAAAGATCAAATTAAAGAAGAAGTACTTGCAGCATATAATTTAATCCTACAAGCGATTACCGATCTAAAACTTGAAATAGAATACGTTGAACTTGCCTTAAGAGATAAAGATAAAGGTAAGTTTCATGATAATGACAAATTATGGGACATGGCAGAAACCACATTAAAAGAATTGTTAGATGAAGAAAATATTGATTACACACCAATGACAGGAGAAGCAGCGTTTTACGGTCCTAAGATTGATATCCAAGTCCGTACAGCAATGGGACATGTCATCACAATGTCAACTGTCCAACTGGACTTCTTACTCCCCGAACGCTTTGATTTAACCTATATTGGTAGCGATGGAGAAAAACATAGACCAGTTGTTATACATCGTGGCTTAATTTCTACATGGGAACGATTAATGAGTATTTTACTCGAACAATATAAAGGTGCTTTCCCAACCTGGTTAGCGCCCGTTCAACTTAAGATAATCCCTGTGAATCTAGAACTTCATTCAGACTATGCGAAAAAATTGAATGATCAATTTATTGATGAAGATTTTAGAAGTGAACTAGATTTACGTGAAGAAAAATTAGGCTACAAAATCAGAGATGCACAAACCAATAAAATCCCTTATCAACTTGTTGTAGGGGATAATGAAATTGATGCCAATAAAGTCACTTACCGTAAGTATGGAAAGAAAAAACAAACAACCGTTTCAGTTGATGAATTTATAGCTATGGTTAAACAAGAAATCAAAGATAAGACCTAATAGAAATACCACTTAAATGTGGTATTTTTATTTTGAGGTATTGGTTGATTTTAATTACAAATCAGTGTATAATTCTTTTGATACTAATGAAAGCCTTTTTATCTAGTTTGTTCAAGAAAACTCATTCTTCAAGGATATAGAGTATATCATAAGTGGGGGATGAATTGAACCGATTTTCGGTTCACTTTTTTTTGATTTTTTTCAATATGATAAGGTAGAAGTAAAAGCTGAATTA
>JAIPGF010000057.1 GCA_021736205.1 Candidatus Izemoplasma sp. | reverse complement strand
GTTTCGAAACCGCTCTAATAATTCAACTGAATCCATATTAAATAATAGTACAATATCAAAATCTTCTTGTTCTAATTTGGAAAGATCACCAAATATAAATTCACACTTGTTAACAGCTAATACTTCTTGTTCGTTGCGATCTACAAAAATACGTTTACTCATTTTAACCTCCTTTATCATAGTTATGTCTAAATAAATTAGAGGATATTTTGAAAGCGTCAGCAGGTTAATTTATTACCCTGCTATATATAGAAAACCATTATTGTTGACATTGTCCGACAAATTTATTAATTAAAATAGTTGTTGCCCCAAAACAAAAGGTCTGGCGATGTAAAAGTTGCCGGGCCTTTTTTTTGTCAAAAAAACCGTTTGTTATTTCAAAATTTAGTTTGCTATATTTTAGAAATTGATATATGGAAGTTGTTATACTGAGAATTCATGCATATATGAATTTCGAAGCACAAGCAAACTAATCTCCGTAATTATATAATAAAAGGAAAGCCTACTTACCCGGGGGGATCTTTTGGTGCCCACGGGGGGATAGAGGTTGATAAAATAAAACAAAATACTTAAACTATTAGATTTTAATAATAAAAGGACATTTTATGGATTTAAAAAAAGCTTTAGACCTACTGAACTTAGATAAAGACTATTCAGAAGAAGAATTGGCCAAGAGTTTTAGAGAAAAAGCGGAGAAATATTTACCTCACAATAAAGATAAAATGGAAGCCATAAATGAAGCCTACGACACATTAAAAACAAATGAGATACTAAAGACTCCCACGCATACTGAGATTGAGACGAGTTCAGCTGATTTTGATGATTTTATATATAATGATGAATTAATAAAAGTAGTATTAGACGAAACCATTAGTCAAAAAACCCCTACCTATGGCGAACTAGACAAACCCCTACCTAATAAACTGCAAGATAATTTAGACGGTGGCAAACTCTATAGCCACCAGGCAGAAGCTATTAGACTCATCAGACAGAATAAAAATGTAATCCTCTCCACACCAACATCATCAGGAAAAAGTTATGCTTATTTCTTACCCTTTTTTGAGGAAGTCTTAAAAGATAAAGACACAACCGGAATATTCATCTTTCCAGTTAAGGCCCTATCTAATGACCAGCAGCATAAATTTGAGGAATTTAATATCGGTACCTATGCAAAGTATGATGGAGACATTGACACAAAGTCTAAAAAATGCATCAGGAATGATCCACCTAGCGCACTCTTTACTAATCCTGATTCTTTACACATGAGTATTTTACAAACTCATACGGAATGGGAAGACTTTTTCTCCAATTTAAAATTCATAGTTCTCGATGAACTTCATTATTATAAAGGATTCTTTGGATCAAACACATCTAACATCCTCTTCCGTCTGCTAAAAGTAGCCCAAAGATATGGTGGTGATCCTCGGATAATATGCACTTCAGCCACAATCCCGGAAGGTGAAAAGTTCGCTAAACAATTAGCCTGGAAAGACTTTCAACTTATTGAAGAATCAGGAGCAGGTCGATCAGAGAAACAAGTGATGATGATAGAACCCCAAATTACAGAGGATGAAGTTTTACACCCCTTATCTTTGCTGAAAGAGACTACTATAAAACTCTTTAATATGAACAAGCAAACCATCATTTTTTGCAATTCACGGATCACAGTAGATACCGCTGCCTATTATATCAAAACTTATTTAGGCGAAGATAGTTCTAAGATTTCGGGGTATCATGCAGGATATACAAAAGAAGAAAGATTAAAAATTGAAACTAAATTTAAGGAGCAAGAAATAGAAGTCTTAATCACTACCAATGCCATGGAATTAGGAATTGATATCGGGGATCTAGATGCCTGTATATTGTATGGATTGCCACACCAGAATAGTGCGATCTGGCAGAGAATTGGACGAGCAGGACGCAGCTATGAAAAACAATCCTTAGCCCTGATCATTAATACTGACTCTAAAATAGATAAATACTTTTTTGAGAATCCTGATCAACTAATGGACACCAAAGACAATCCCGAAGAACCTATCATCTCCCCCTACAATAAGGTTATAAGAAAAAGACACCTTCAATGTGCTTTATTTGAGAATATAAAAGAAAAAGACCTTGAGGAACAGGATAAGGAAATCTGGGATGAATTGGACTCAGATGTAAATAGGACAGGCCATTACTGGGCAATGCCTATTAGAAGTAGCTGGGGCATTAAATATGACATAATTGATCAAAATGGTGATAAATTAAATGAAATTAACTATGATAGGGTATACAAAGATTTGCATTATGGTGCTATTTATCGACATAAAGATAAATTTTATAAAAGGACTAAATATGATAAAGAGAATAAAAGAGTTTATGTAGAAGAATTTGACAATGAAAATAAATTAACTTCACCATTTGTTGATAGTTTTGTTTTTATAAATGAAATCTCAGAAGAAAAAATAAGAGATTATCCTGATATAGAAATTATAGTGGGTAAAGGAAAGGTATCTGTTATTAATGAAGTAAAAAGTTATATACAAAAAGATCTAATAAGGTTAACCGAGAATTATTGTGTCAATTCATATAAAGATGGGAACAGTCTAAGGACAAAAAGTGTTTGGGTATCAATCCCTAAAACCAAAGAGAAAACCGTTCTTCATTCGGTGAGCCATTTGATGATTAGAAAGTTTGTCCAAAAAGGGCACTGTGATTGGCAAGATTTTGCAGCGGTAACCATTAAACATCCCCATTTTAATGATGATTCTGGTGTCTTTTTCTATGATAATTGCCCTGGTGGAATACAATTGGCAGATAAATTTTATGAGGAAATCGATGATTTGTTTGCTGAGGCCTATGATCTAGTTTCTAGCTGTCCATGTGAGGGAGGATGCAGAGCATGTTTATTAATGAAAAAAAGGTGTAATAAGTTTGATAGGGAATTAGATAAAGAAAATGCCACCCAATTCCTAGCAAAACTAGCAAATCAAGTTTATACAGAAAAGGATAGAAATAAACCTCTGTTAAATTTTGACCCTGTTCCTAAAGGTGAATACAAAGTAGGGGATGATTTTAAAGATGTTGGTGAAGTTATAGATGTTGCTGATGATGAAATCGCTGTCAATACTGGCGATGATTTAATTTATATTCCGATAGAAGATAATAAAGATGAGGACTAAATTTAAAGCCTTCGAATTTCGACATCGGGTCTCACTGAAGGAATATCTAGAAACATTCTATGATAAAGATTTCATTAAAAATGAAGATAAATTTATAGATGGAAATTTGATCATATATTGCAAAGGTGATAAGGAGAACACCTGGGAGTTTCCAAATAAAAAAGAGACTAAGAATAAAAAAGGTCTACTTAAAAATAAAGGTGACCTGTTGGATTGGGTGGCTCTGGAAGAAGACATCCAGCTCACCCCTGCTATTCCTATTATTGAAAAGAATAGGCAGCAACTCAGCAATTATAAAACAGATCTATATAAAAAATATGAAGATCTTATTGGCAAGATTGTAAAAAGATTTAAGCACAATCTAAAATATAGTGATTCTAAAGCTAGAGAGTATTTAGAAGACAGAGGAATTAAAATCACCGATAGATTAGGATCACCAATGTATTACCATAAATTGATCCATAAAATGAGAGGACATTATCCAGAAGATAAATTAAAAAGGTATTTATCTAATTTATATATTTGTCAGCCAAACAAGGCCACAACTAGAAAACCTTATTTTCCTTTTGAGAAATCAGTTGTAGTTCCCGTTTATAATAAAGAAGGTGATTTCCAGGGTTTTCATGGTCGCAGAATACAACCAAGAGATAAAAACAAGTATTTCAACCATGCCTTTTTAACAGAAACTAAGAAATATCTATTATACGGTCAGCATGATACTTCAATAGACAAGGCTATTAAACGAACCAAGCAGCTAATTCTTACTAAGGGAATCTTTGATTTTATGGCTTGCTATCAACACGGCTATGAGCAGGTCTATGCAACCTTAGATCAAAGAATATCCTTTGAACAATTTAAACAACTAAAAAATAAACAATGCAATGACCTCATCATTGGCTGGTCTTCAGATTTAGAGATAGGTACTATTAGCAGTTTAGCCAAAATAGAATTAAAAAATGTCACAGTGAAAAGTACTGCAAACCAAGACGACCTTGATGAAATTGTTAGAAACAAGGGAGGAAGTGCACTCCATAAACTTATCAAAAAAGCCCAAAAAGCCGCTGAACAATCGAATAGAGCTGTAAGAAATGTAGCACAAAGGATATTAGAATCTCGGAAAAATGAGGGCAAGATTGTTAATATTGAAAAAGATGAATTATTTAACCAAATCAAAAATAGTAAGGGAACCCATAAAAAACTGAAAAGATATCTAAAAAGTAAAACCAGTCAAAAGAATCAATTCACCCATAAAAATTATGTAAGCATTCCCCTAGAATTTATCGAAAATGTTGATCAGTTTAATTCAGAGTTAAGAACGTTGTTATTTCTCCTGACAAAACAGAAAGAAAGTTTACCAGTCCGCTATAAACTGAATAATTTAGCTAATGAATTGAATCTGAAAAAGAGAGAGCTTCACTATCATATAAAAAGACTAAAAAATATGAAATATTTAATGAAAGAGAATGAGCGGAGTGGGAATCAGTATATATTTAATTTTTATCCAACCACAGTTCAATATTTGGAGTAAAAAATGAAAGTAATAATAAGTGATCAGCCCGATTCTATAATCAAAGAAGTCGAGTATATTAAACACAAGCAGGATCAGTTCTTGGAAGATATTGAAAACCTTGTAGATGGAGACGCAGCTAAATTCTATGGCCGTTGCCTAAATAATAACCGAGTATATAAAATATTCGGGATAGAAGATAAAAGAGTCTTCATAGAAGATCCGGAAGCTACACAAATGCTATCAACACTATTCGACGATCATGATCAACTGCGAGAATTTGAAATCCATAAATAGTATAAGTTTTAGTATTGGGGATGATAGGGAGTCTAAACCTTTAAATACCAGAATTTTAAAAAGATAAACAGGCTGCAATCTTTTAAAAGAATGCAGTCCGATATAAATTGTAAGTGGTTTATAAATAAGAGTATAAATGCTAAATATCGAAAGGTACTAAAACTTATGCTAAATAGTAGAGATGCCTTTGAAAACGCTATATTGGAAGGACACATAGAGACTGCCAAACTAATTCTAAAGAATATCAAAGATTTTGATGCCACCCACGTCTTAGTAAATGACAATTTTGCTGTCCGTAAGCTAATTTTGCATTATCCTAAAATAGTAAAAATGTTGATTGATAGAGGAGCCGATTTATATAGAATCAATAAGCGTAATAGCAATGTATTCTCTGGAATTGATGATCAAACCACTTTGAAGATATTGATAAGTGAGATATATAACTTAAACAATCCCGGTCATTTTTGTGATAAGGACATCGAAAAAGAATCTGTTGAATTTAGTGAAGTTTACTTGCCGTGTGAGCACAAAACGCATGCTTTAAGAATAAATAACACTGAATATAG
>JAIPGF010000003.1 GCA_021736205.1 Candidatus Izemoplasma sp. | reverse complement strand
TTTTTGGGTTGTTTAAATGCCCCAATTGCATTTTTTACTGTGTTAGAATTTACAGCAACTTTTCCCCCAACACTACTATCAATTTGCGCAAGTAAGGTTGTTGGGATTTGATAATAGTCTATTCCGCGTTTATAGATACTGGCAACAAATCCTGCTAAGTCACCGACTACACCACCACCAAAGGCGATGAGTTGTGCAGCGCGAGAAATATTTTTTTCAAGCATCTTTTCTATTAGTAATGAAGCGGTTTCCATTGATTTTGAGTGTTCCCCTTGGGGAATGGTTAATGTAAGTAGATTGGTAAATTTTGGGATTATTTTATCGAGGTGCTCTTGGGGGATTCCATCATCTGTGATAATGATGGTTTCTTTTGTTGTGTCAATGTAATCCTCAATTGATAATAGTAGATTATTTTTAATCATACAGATGTAGCTATAGTCTTTGAAAGGTACATTAATTTTAATCATGGTGGGGGCCTACTACTTTTACTTTTCCACCACATTTTTTGAAATCATCAAAAAACGTGGGATATGACTTATTAATTGCTTGGTAATTTGTTAAATAGATTGGGTTTTTACATTTCAATGAAGCAATTGAGACCATCATTGCAATTCGGTGATCATTATATGAATCAACGGTTTTGCCGCCTTCTAATTGCTCTTGTCCCATAATAATAATATCATCGTTGGAAGTACTTATATTTGCGCCTAATGATTTTAGGGTTGTTACAGTTGATTTTATACGGTCTGATTCTTTTAGACGTAATCTTTTGGCGTTAATAATGGTTGTTTTTCCCTTACTTAGTGAGCCAAGAAGAGAAACAATTGGACCTAAATCAGGGCAATTTTCTAAATCAATTATTGTACCGGTTGTTTTAGAGGTTGCTGTTAAATAGCCATTCTCTAGATAAGTAACTTTTGAATTCATTTCTTTTAAGATATCAATGATTTCTTTATCACCTTGTTTTGTTGTATGGGACAAATTAGTGGTTCTAATTGCACCATTTAGTGTTCCAGCAACAAGAAAGTTTGCTGCTTGTGAAAAGTCTCCTTCAATTTTATAATCAGTGGGTGTATATTTTTGATTTCCTGGGATGTAATAGCCGTTACTCATCTCATTAATTCTAATGCCAAATTGTCTTAGGACGTTAATTGTTAAATTAATATATGATTTAGATTCTATTTTGGTAGAACATTTGATAGTTGAATCTTTATCTAATAAGGGAAGAGCAAACATTAAGCCACTAAAAAATTGAGAACTTACATCACCTTTTAACTCGTAATTTCCAGCTTTTATTGATCCATCAATTAGTAGCTTTTTCTTAGTTAATTCAAATTTTGCATTGTTTTTTTCAAATATTTTCTCATATGGTTTCAAAGGTCTTTTTAGCAAATGAGGCGATCCTTCAAAAACAGTTTCTTTGTTTGTTAAAGAAAATAATGGGATTAAGAATCTGAGTGTTGAACCACTTTCTTTACAAGGAAGCGGTTGATTAGAATACTTTAAAGATTTAACACCTTTAATGGTTACGGTGTCACCCGTTACTTTAAATGATGCGCCAAGTTGTTTTAAAGAATTCATTGTTGCTTTAATGTCATCAGATAAAAATAAATTTGATATCTTGCTTATGCCTTTTGATAAACTAGCTGCTATAAGGATGCGATGTGTAATGCTTTTAGAGCCAGGTATTTCAATCTCGCCTTTTAAAAAGGTGGGCGTAAATTTCATTAATTTATCAGAATTCACTGTAATTTCCTCCTTTTTTCTGTTGCGGACTGCATTAATTGTTTTAATGTGTCATAATCTTTCTTTTCAAGAGCGGATTTTAATTTTCCTAACTCGTCTTCAAATTGTTTTAGACTTCTTAGTAAAAAGTCTTTGTTGTTAAAAAACAATTCGTTCCATAATGTATCATTTATATTGGCAATACGTGTCAAATCTTGAAATGAGTCACCAATAAATTTATTCGTAGAAAAACCTTTTTTGTCAGCATTCATTAACGCTATCGCAATTATATGTGTTAATTGAGATGTGTATGAAATAATCTCATCGTGGTTTTTGGGGGATAAATAACTTACATTTTTAAATCCCATTTGTTTAGCAAGTGTTTCGATGAGACCTAACGCATCCTCTGTATTAGTTTCTAAGGGGGTTATAACAAAGTTTGCACCATCGAAAATAGCTTTATCACTATGTTTTATCCCTGATTTTTCACTTCCGGCAATAGGGTGTGCAAAAACCAATTCGAATGTTTCAGGATCATTATAAAAATCTAAATTAAATACAACATTTCTTTTAATTCCTGATACATCACTGATTATTGCGCCTTTTTTAAAAGAGGTATGATATTTTTTAATAAACTTAATGGTATCGTTTGGATATAAACAAATAAAAATTATATCTAGGTCGCCAAGATAGCCTTCTGCAGTTGTTGAACCAGTATCAATTATAGTATTATTTAGGGCGTAATCAATGGTTTCTTGGTTATGATCTATACCGGTAATATGATAGCCATAATGCTTTAAACATTTTGCATATGTGCCACCAATTAACCCTAAGCCAACAATTCCAATTTTCATAGTTATCAAGTCTCCTAAATCTTTAGATACTTACATTATACATTATATTTAACTATATTATACATTAAAATAAGGGATATTTTGATATTAAAGTATGTAAGCGTTTGACATTTTGTTTGATTTATTTAAGAAAAAGTGAGAAAATTAAGTTTAGAGATAGCAAAGGAGGTTATCATGAACAAAGATTTAGACATTGCTCAAAAAGCAACAATGCAAGATATTAGAAAAATCGCTGATCAACTTGGCTTATCAGAAGATGATCTAGAATTATATGGTAAGTATAAAGCGAAAATTAATCTGGACGTGTTTGAAAAGTTTAATGAAAACAAAGATGGTTCAGTCATCTTAGTAACTGCGATTAATCCTACTAAAGCAGGTGAGGGAAAGTCCACAACAACTGTCGGACTAGGACAAGCATTTAATAAAATAGGAAAGAATGCGATTATTGCGCTAAGGGAACCTTCTTTTGGTCCGGTTATGGGAATAAAAGGGGGAGCAGCTGGTGGTGGATATAGCCAAGTTGTACCGATGGAAGATATTAACTTACACTTTACAGGTGATATTCATGCCATATCAACAGCCAATAATGCGGTAAGTGCTATAATTGATAATCATATTCATCGCGGAAACGCGTTAGAAATTGATCCAAGACGTATTACTTGGAATCGTGTTCTTGATATGAATGATCGTGCTTTAAGAGGTATTGTCGTTGGACTTGGAGGAACAGCAGGGGGGATTCCACGAGAAGATCAATTTGATATTGCTGTTGCGTCTGAAATTATGGCTGTACTTTGTTTAGCTAATAATTTAGAAGATTTAAAAACACGAATAAAACGTATTGTTTTTGGATATACATATAAGCGTAAACCACTTACCATTGGTGATTTAGGTATTGAAGGAGCTATTACACTTATTTTAAAAGATGCGATTAAACCGAATTTAGTTCAGACGCTAGAAAACACACCAGCGTTAATTCATGGTGGACCCTTTGCTAATATTGCGCATGGGTGTAATAGTATCATTGCGACCAATATGGGACGTAAATTAGCGGACTATGTTATTACTGAAGCGGGATTCGGTGCAGATTTAGGGGCTGAAAAATTCTTAGATATAAAAGCAGATCAAGCTGGTTTCACACCAAGTGCAGTCGTTATTGTCGCAACAATAAGAGCACTCAAGATGCATGGGGGTATGAGCAAAAAAAATCTTACCGAAGAAAATATTGATGCATTAATGAAAGGAACAGAAAACTTAGATAAACACATTGATACAATCAAACAATTTGGACTGCCATATGTTGTAGCAATTAATGAGTTTGTGACTGATACAAAAACTGAAACAGATGCGTTAGCCAATTATTTAAAAAATAATGGACACCCTTATAGTATTAGTAGAGTTTGGGAAAAAGGTGGAGAGGGTGCTACTGATTTAGCAAAACAAGTGATTAATGAGATTGAAAATAAAGAGAATAAATTTAAAAAAATGTATGAAAAAGATGATTCAATTAAGGAAAAAATTGAGAAGATTGCTAAAAAAGTCTATGGCGCAAAAGGGGTAGAATTTACCAAAACAGCAAGAAGAAAACTGCGACGTTTCAAAAGACGCGGATGGGAAGACTTAAGTGTTTGTATGGCAAAAACACAATCTAGTCTAAGTGATAATCCAAGACTGTTAGGAAGACCAACAGATTTCACAATCACAGTTCGCGATCTAAAACCAGCTATAGGTGCCGGGTTTATTGTTGCATTAACAGGAGATGTTATGACGATGCCAGGGTTACCAAAACGACCTGCTGCGTTAGATATGGATATTACAAAAGAGGGTAAAGTAAAAGGATTATTTTAAAATCAATATAGACATAATACCTTTAGAGAGCTTATTTAAAAGCTCTTTAAAGGTATTTTTTGACATAAAAAAATAGGTATTGTGTAACACACCACTGTGTTACAATTAATGTGAAGGAGGTTGATAGATTGAAAGCACAATTTAAACGAGGCATCGTTGAATTATGTGTTTTAAGCGAACTTGCCATAGAAGATATGTATGGCTATTTGGTCATCAATAATATTTCTAAGTATCTTGATGTGAATGAGAATACCATCTATCCCATCTTAAGGCGTTTAACAAAAGAAGATTATTTCACAACATATTTAAAAGAATCACCAAAAGGTGCAGCACGGAAATATTACAAAATGACTAAAAAGGGTTTCAACTATTATATTACACTTCGTGATGAATGGGATGAATTTATCGGTGGTGTATACGAGATATTAAATAAAGGAGGAAAAAAAAGTGAAGAAATTTTTAAAAGATTTAGAAAAAGAACTGATTGATCTGAACATGAATGATTCAGAAATTAAAGAGATTTTAAAAGATCATCAAGAGATGATTGACGAGGCATTTAGCGAAGGTTTAAGTGATGAAAATGTAGAGAAGAAATTTGGTGAACCAAAAAAAGTAGCCAAAGAATTATTTAATGATCAAAGACAAGAGATAAATACAACCAATTATGCCAAAAAAATGGGAAGTGGCAAAACAAGAAAGTACAATCTACTAGAATCATATGATATTGATGAATCACTAACAGAAATAAATATTGCCTTAATATCTGAAGATGTAAAAATATATCTAACAGATAGTGAAACACTAGATGTTTATTTCAGAAAAGTAAGCGATTTAAAATCATATGATATCTCATTTAAGAACGGTATTTTCAATCTTTCTAAAAACAAAACAATAAACATTTTAAGATTTGCATCATTAAAAACACCTAAATTTATTATTGAACTTCCCAAAGCAACTGTATTAAATAAGTTTAACTACAAAACTGTTAGTGGAGACGTTGAGCTTACAGGAATTGAAACAAATGAATTAGTGTTAAAAACAACAAGTGGAGACTTCTTGTTAAATGGTATTAAATTCCAAGAAGGTAAAATCAACTCAGTTAGCGGAGATTTTGAAGGCAGCGATGTTGTGGGTGAAACACTTAAATTAACGCTCGTTAGTGGAGACTATGAACTTGACAACTTCCATTTAAGTTCAAAATTCGATGTTAGTACCGTTAGTGGAGATGTTGAACTAACTGATAGTGAAGTTGGAGAAACAAACTTTCACAGTGTTAGTGGAGATTTAGAAGGAAAAGAATTCTACCCGACAAAAATCGATATGAAAACTGTTAGTGGAGATGTTGAAATATATAATAGAGATAAGAAAAAGACAATTGAAATCGGTCGACGTAAAACTATTTCTGGAGACATTGAAATCAGATAATAATTTCCATTTTAATATGAAAATGATATAATGTCTTTAGGAGTGGTAAGAATGGATCTAAAAAAGAAATTTAGGGAACTAGTCATGAAAAGAAAAGGGTATCAATATGTTTTGAATATTGTTCATTGGGATAGCGCTACTGAAGCTCCAAAAGAAGCTTTTGAACGGCGTGCTGAAATGACAAGTATGATAACAAAAGATATGTTTAAGTTGCGTACAAGCCAGGAATACCAAGATGTGGTATATGGGTTATATGAGCAGTTAGATAATCTAGATGATACGTTGAAAAGAGAAATTAAAAAAGAGAAGAAAGATCTTGATAAGATTGTAAAAATACCAGAAGATGAATATGTTGAGTACCAAAAACTCATTGAACTTTCTCAACATCTTTGGGAAGAAGCCAAAGAAACAAATGATTGGGATAAGTTCAAAGATAAATTAGAAAAAATTGTCGCTTTCAACAAAAAGTTTGTTGATTATTATGACATTGATGATCTTCCTTACAACATCAAATTAGACGAATTTGAAGAAGGCATGACAATTGATATCTATGATGAATTTTTTGGAGCGTTAAAAAAAGACCTAGTTCCATTTGTACAACGCATATTAACTGAAGGAAAACCTTTAAAGGTAGATGTTAGTAAAGACGCATTTGATCCTGACAAACAAAAAGATTTTTGCAATTATTTAATGGGTGTCTTTGATTTTAATCAAGACCGTGGGCTCATGAAAGAGAGTGTACATCCATTCACATGGAATACACATCCTAAAGATGTCAGGTTTACAACTAGATATTTAGAGAATTATGTGTTTTCATCTATTTTTGCGGCGATTCACGAACTTGGACATGCACTTTATGAACAACAGATTGACAGCAAATGGAATGATACATTACTTAGCGGAGGAACATCAATGGGGATTCATGAATCTCAATCTCGCTTTTATGAAAATATTATAGGAAGAAGTAAGGCGTTTTGGGAGGTACACTTACCAAAATTTAAAGAAACCTTTCCAACACAATTAAAAGATGTTAGTGTTAATGACTTTTATCGTAATGTTAACAAAGTTGAATCATCATTAATCCGCGTTGAAGCAGATGAACTAACATACCCATTACATATTATGTTACGTTATGAAATAGAAAAGAAATTATTCAATAACGAAATAACCGTTGATGAATTACCTACTGTATGGAACGATTCAATGGAAGAATATCTTGGTATAAGACCAGAAACAGATCGAGATGGTGTCTTGCAAGATGTACACTGGAGTGCTGGTATGTTTGGTTACTTTCCAACGTATGCTTTAGGGACAGCTTATTCTGCACAAATTCTTCATACAATGAAACAAGAACTAGACTTGGAAAAACTTGTTAAAGATAATGAGATTGAACAGGTTAATGCGTGGTTAAAAGATAAAATACATCATTTTGGTGGAAGTAAATCTCCAAAAGAATTATTAAAAGAAGTGACTGGTGAATCATTTAATCCAACATACTACATTGAGTATTTAAAAGAAAAATACACTGAGATTTATCTCTAGGAAATCGCTTAAATAAGAGAAGATGATTATTTTAATATAATCATCTTTTTTATTTAAATTTTAAGAATTAATGGTATAATGATTTTGGAGGCGATACCATGGAATATGAAACATTAACGTATAGTGATGAATTAAAAGAAATGTTTAAACAATTGGACAAAGGCGCTTTTTTAACGACTAGTAAAAATGGTAAAACAAATACAATGACCATCGCTTGGGGTGGCATTAATTTAGTTTGGCATAAAGAGTTGTTTGTTGTGTATGTCCGTTATACTAGAGAGACTTATAATATGTTAAAAGAAAATGATGAATTTACCGTAAGTATACCTGTAAGTGTGGACATGGAAAAAGAACTTGCCTTTTGCGGATCTAAATCAGGTCGTGATGTGGATAAATTTAAAGAACTGCAACTCACGCCAGTAAAAGGGAGAAAAGTTAATACACCAATCATCAAAGAATGCGATATGCATTATGAATGTAAAGTTGTGTATAGACAAGCTGTAGAACCAGGGACATTAAGCCCAGAAATTAAAAATAACACGTATAAAAAAAATGACTTTCATGTTATATATTATGGTGAAATCTTAGATGTATATAAAACAAAAGGTGATCAATGATGGCTATTATTAGTGGAAGAAAACTTTCTAAAAAGATAAGAGAAGATATTAAAAAAGATGTATCTAAATTAGTATCAGAAACTGCAAAGATACCACATCTAGTGGTAGTATTAGTCGGCGATAATCCCGCATCTCAGAGTTATGTTAAATACAAGAAAAGGGCCTGTAAAGAAGTTGGCATAAAAAGCACGGTAATTAACGAAAAAGAATCAATTACTGAACAAGAACTTTTAACGATGATTAATAGGTTAAATGATGATGAATCTGTACATGGGATTTTAGTACAATTACCCTTACCAGACCATATTGATGAAAATAAGGTTATTGATACGATTAAATTACAAAAGGATGTGGATGGATTTCATCCATTAAATCTAGGCTATATGCTATTGGGAAGAGATGGAATATTACCCGCAACACCGAAGGGTATTATTACAATGCTTAAAAGTGAAAATATCAATTTAGAAGGAAAAGATGCCTTAATTATTGGGCGAAGTAATATAGTGGGAAAACCCTTAGGTACGCTACTTATGAAAGAGAATGCAACTGTAACAACAGCGCATAGCAGAACACAAAACTTAAAAGAAAAATGTTTGCGATCTGATGTGATTGTAGCTGCTGTAGGACGTCCTAAACTAGTTACTGAAGATATGGTTAAACCCGGTGCTGTCGTTATTGATGTGGGTGTTAACCGAGTTGATAATAAATTGGTTGGAGACGTCGATTATGAGGCCGTGAAGGATAAAGTAAGTTATATTACACCAGTTCCCGGCGGTGTAGGGCCTATGACTATTACCTCGCTTTTACAAAATGTGGTATTATGTTTTAAAAGGATTGAATTAACATGATAAAACGCTATAGACGAGAAAAGATGCAACAGTTATTCACAGAAACTGCTAAATTTGAGGCGTATTTGACAATGGAAATCGCTACATTAAAAGCCTGGAGTAAACAAGGTGTTATTCCCATAGAAGACGTTAATAAAATTGAGAAAAATGCTAAATTTGATGTTGATAGAATCAAAGAGATTGAGCAAGAGACCAAACATGATATTGTGGCTTTCACACGGGCAGTAAGTGAATCACTTGGTGAAGAGAAAAAATGGGTGCATTATGGATTAACTAGCACAGATGTTGTTGATACATCTTTGGGATACTTGTATAAACAAGCGAACGATATTTTAGCAGATGATTTAGAACGCTTTCAAGATGTTTTAAAAAAGAATGCCTTAAAGTATAAAAAGACACCTTGTATTGGAAGAACACACGGAATTCACGCTGATATTACATCTTTTGGATTGAAATGGGCACTGTGGTATGATGAATTCAATCGACATTTAAAACGCTTTAAAGAAGTAAGAAATATGATTGAGACAGGTAAAATTAGTGGTGCAGTTGGGAACTTTGCCAACACGCCACCAGAAGTGCAAGATTTTGTCTGTAATGAGTTAGGTATTAATTCTGCCAATATATCTACACAAACATTGCAAAGAGATCGACATGCTGATTATATGTCAGTTTTAGCATTAATTGGTGGAACATTGGAGAAAATAGCCGTTGAAATAAGACATTTACAACGAACTGAAGTAAGAGAAGTAGAAGAGTATTTTAGTGAAAAACAAAAAGGATCTAGTGCAATGCCACATAAACGTAATCCGATTAGTTCAGAGAACATCACCGGAGGATCACGTATGTTGAGAGGTTATATGTTTAGTGCATTTGAAAATATACCTCTATGGCACGAACGTGATATTTCACATAGTTCTGTTGAACGTGTTGTTATTCCCGATGCAATGATGCTTCTTGATTATATGCTTAATAGATATATGAAAGTTCTAGATAAATTAACTGTCTTTGAAGAGCGTATGTTAGAAAATATTTATTTGACTAAAGGTGTTATTTTTTCACAACGTATTCTAACAAAACTAATCGATAAAGGATTATCAAGAGAAAAAGCATATGATACAGTTCAACCACTTGCTATGAAGAGTTTTAAAAAAGGGTATCTATTCGAAGACTTACTAAAAAAAGATTCAACGATTACATCTTTATTAAATAACAGAGAAATTGAAGATGCCTTTGATACAGACTATTTTTTAAGAAATGTTGATACAATCTTTAAAAGAGTGGGGCTATTAGATGAAAAAGACAAGTAAGGTTTTACTAAGCATCACTGTGCCTGTTGTCGTTGTTATGTTGATTGTTACCTTACTAACATCAAAACCATATTTAACACTTTCAAAAGGACTCTATGCCTCTCATGACGATATTTATTATGATCATGATTATGCCATAGAGCGTATTATTGGTTATTTAAATTATGAGTATGACACATTGTATTTTGGACTAAATGAAGATGACAATTCAGTCATAATGCGTGATGTAGAAATCAGACATATGAAAGATGTATTAGATGTCTATACTGAATTGAGAGTTATTACGATAGGATGTTTATTAATTTCTGTTGGAATTGCTTTATATTTATTACGGAAAGATAAAGAATTTTTAAAAGAAACATTTAAAAATTTATATAAAGGACCCCTTATATTTATTGGTATTGTTGGAGCAGCTTTAATCATTGATTTCAATCTGACATTTACCCTATTTCATCAGCTGTTTTTTGATAACAATGATTGGTTATTACGCTATGATGATGTATTAATTTTACTTTTACCCTCTAACTTTTGGTTGGTTAGTGGATTGATTGTATTATTAGGATTAGGCTTCACGTTAGGACTAATCAACATTTTAATCAGACGAATAAGTAAATAAAAGCACCCATTTGGTGCTTTTTTTGTGAAAGTGTTTTTATTTTATTGTGTTTTAGGATAATTTCTGATACTATTGAAGTTGGTTGATATCATATATGATCGAAAATAAGGTTCGATTGTCTCTACCCCAGACCGTAACATTTGGGACTATGATATAATAACAGAGGTAATTCTCTATTTTTTTGGTTGTTATGATGTCAAACCGGACAGAAAACTAAAAAATGGAGGATTTTTTTAATGGAATTTATTAAATCTTATTTCAAGCTTGAAGAACGCGGTTCTTCAATCAGTACAGAATTGGTTGCTGGATTAACAACATTTTTAGCAATGGCATACATTTTACCCGTTAACTCATATATGCTTGCTGATGCAGGTATACCACTCGGTGGGGTATTCTTTGCAACTGCAGTTGCTGCAGCAATCGCATCAATATTAATGGGGTTACTGGCAAACTTACCAGTTGCTTTGGCACCAGGAATGGGTCTTAACGCATTTTTCACTTACTTCTTAGTTTTAACATTAGGACTATCTTGGCAAGCAGCACTTGCAGCAGTATTAATTTCTGGATTCTTATTCTTTGTTATTTCAATAACAGGATTAAGAAAAAGGATTATTAATGCAATTCCAGTTGGATTAAAATATGCTGTTGGAGCAGGGATTGGATTCTTTATTACCTTTATCGGTCTTAAAAATGCTGGTATTGTTGTAGCGGATCCAGCGACATTTGTTGCACTTGGTGATTTAACACAACCAATTGTATTGCTAGCCATTTTTGGAATCATACTTGTTGTCATTCTACATTCTCTAGGAAATAGATTTGCCTTAATTATATCTATTTTCGTGACAGCTATAGTAGGATTACTACTGGGAACTATTTTTCCAAGTTTAACTGCTCAAATGCCTTCGTATACTGCGTCTGGCATTGATTTTTGGGGAGATATAGGAAAAACATTCTTTGCAGCATTTAGTGGATTTGGAGAATTGTTCCAACATCCTGAAACATTTGGAATTATATTTGCGTTATTATTTGTTGATTTCTTTGATACAGCAGGAACATTAATGGCTGTAGGAACGCAAGCTGGGTTAATTGATGAAGATGGAGAAATTATTGGATCTGACAAAGCATTAATCGTAGATAGTGTTGGTACGATGACAGGTGCATTATTAGGTACTTCAAATGTTACATCTTACATTGAAAGTGCAACAGGAATTGAACAAGGGTCTAGAACAGGATTATCTAGTGTAGTTGTTGGAGGATTATTTATTCTCTCATTGTTTGTTTTCCCACTACTGAGTATTGTTAATGGTGTTATTATTGGCGGTGTTGCTTATAGTCCAGTAACAGCAATGGCACTCGTGATGGTAGGAACATTAATGGTTACTCAATTAAAAGATATTGATTGGTCAGATAAAGCAATTGTTATTCCAGCATTCTTAACGATCATTATGATGGTATTAACATTTAGTATTGCGACTGGGATTGCTGTTGGATTTGTTTTCTATCCGATTGTAATGGTATCTCAAGGAAAAGCAAAAGAAGTTAATGTTGTAATGTATGTACTTGCTGCATTATTTATATTAGGATTTGCTCTTGGATTAGTTTAAAAAAATCTATAATAAAAGCAATAGCTTAATTGCTATTGCTTTTTTTTGTACAATTAGAAGCACATAATCGACATTGAATATTTGCATTTGATAATTCATAAAATCTTTCTGGATGTTTGAAATGGTGATATTCCCATTGGAGGAAGATTAACGTTCCAATTACAAAAATTGTAACTGTAAAGGTGTTTGGAACAAATATTAATATGGAAAACTTCATCAATCGATCCCAATTACTAATGCGACAAGAATTACAGCATTTATTTCTTAGAAGTAGCTTGCTAAAAGGACACCAAACTAAAATACAAAAATAATCAGAAAAGTTGATTATAAAAAATATAAGATATAGATAAACTCTTGTAAACCAATCAAAATATAGATAACTGACACCTATTAAAGCAATTAGTCCAAAATATAGTATAAAAACAATTAAGGCTCTTTTATTTGCTATTTTAGTTAGTTTTTTTAATTTATCAATAGAATACCCCGGAACTTCTTTGTAGTCTTTTTTAAGCATCTTAGAAGAGTATGTATGTTTGTTAAATTGTGGTATAATAATTGAAAAAGAATCAACTAAGAAGTAGATAAAAAATAGGACAAACAAGATATACTCATATTTATAAATGAGTTCTTTAAAAAAGAAAACCAATATGATTGTATTAAATAATAATATTGATGATAAAATGAACTTGAATTTTAAATTATTCATGGAAACCACCTAATTTAAATTATAATACTTAAAGAAAGGGTTTACAACAACTAAAAAATTTAATACAATGTTTGTATACATATGAGGTGATAGTGTGAAAAAGTTAATTGATGAAGCAAAGATGACGCGGACAATAAGGCGGTTATCACATGAAATTGTTGAAAGAAATATAGCGTTAGATGATTTAGTTCTTCTAGGGATTAAACATAATGGGACACCACTAGCAAGTATGATTCAAAAGAACATTATGCATATTGAAGGCATTAAAGTTCCAATGCATGAACTAGATATTTCTGGGTATAGAGATGATGTTGTCATTGACGATTATGATCAATTGAATCTGGATTTATCTGAGAAAATAGTTGTAGTGATAGATGATGTTTTATTTACAGGACGTACAGCAAGAGCTAGTATGGATGCATGTATTGATTTGGGGAGGCCTAAAAAAATTCAACTGTGTATTTTAGTAGATCGCGGACATAGAGAATTACCAATAAGAGCAGATTTTGTCGGTAAAAATATTCCAACAAATATCAATGAAAAGATTGTTGTGAATTTTACAGATGATAAAGGCGTATTTATTAAACAATTGAAGGAGAAATAAGATGGAGCATGTAAAAAATGTAGATCGTAAACTATATGATGCGATTACTTCAGAGACAAATCGACAAAAAACACATATTGAGTTGATTGCAAGTGAAAATTTTGTCAGTAAAGCTGTGCTTGAAGCACAAGGGAGTGTCTTGACAAATAAGTATGCTGAAGGATACCCTAGCCGTCGTTATTATGGTGGGTGTGAATATGTGGATATTGCTGAAAAAGCAGCTAGAAACAGATTGAAAAAACTATTTAATGTAAAGTATGCTAATGTACAACCACATAGTGGTTCTACAGCAAACATGGGGGCATATAGAGCTGTGTTAAAACATGGAGATACTGTCTTAGGTATGAGTTTAGATCACGGAGGACATTTAACCCATGGACATCCCCTGAATTTTAGTGGCATTGACTATAACTTTGTAAGTTATGGTGTAGATGAAAAATCAGAACGCATTGATTATACGAAATTAAGAGAAATTGCCTTAGAAACAAAACCAACGTTAATTGTTGCAGGAGCAAGTGCTTATTCAAGAATTATTCATTTTGATAAAATTAAGGAAATTTGCGATGAAGTAGATGCCTTATTTATGGTTGATATGGCACATATTGCAGGACTTGTAGCTGCAGGACTTCATCCTAACCCATGTGATTATGCAGACATAGTAACCTCTACGACTCACAAAACATTACGGGGACCTCGTGGTGGACTGATTTTAACGAATTCGAAAGAAATATATAAAAAAATAAATCGTGTTATTTTTCCTGGTATTCAAGGCGGTCCATTGATGCATGTAATTGCAGCAAAAGCTGTGTCCTTTAAAGAGGCGTTGTTGCCTGAATTTAAATCATATCAAAAACAAGTTATAAAAAATGCAATACGTTTAGCTAATAAATTATCAGAGTTAGGATTTAATATTGTTTCTGGCGGAACCGATAATCATTTAATGTTAGTTGATGTTAAATCATTAACTAAGTTAACAGGGAAAGACGCAGAAAAATTACTTGATGATGTAAACATTACTTGCAATAAGAATACGATTCCAAACGATGAAGAAAAACCCTTTATTACAAGCGGAATTCGTCTGGGAACACCCGCTATTACTACAAGAGGGTTTAGAGAAGAAGATATGGACATTATTGCACAATTGATTCATGATGTTTTAATGAATCCAGACAATGAAAATATAATGAAAGAAGTTAAAAAGCGTGTAGAAGAATTAACTACTAAATATCCCTTAAGTTACTAAAAGACTTATCGATCACAAAGGAGTGATTATATGAAAGTTGCAGTAATTAAATCGGGTAGTTATTTAGATAAGAAAATTATGATGATATTAAAAGAAAAAAATATCAATGGTGATATTATTCAAAAATGTAATCAGTATGCACTTATGCGTTATGATGTTATAATTTTTACTTATAAAAATGCTATTCCTAATTTACCAAAATTACTTGAACAACTAGTATTAGAGAAAAAGTCATTAATAATACATATTAAGAAAAATAAACATGTTGGATTATTTTATAATTTACAACAGGATTTATTTTATCTACCAATACTTGAGATAAATATGGCATTGCAACTTGGCTCTTTGATTAATCAGACACATAAATATCTAAGAAAAATAATGGATCTTTCTAAAGAAAAGCAAGACTTTAAAGAGAAATTTAATCATCTTAGAAATGAAAACAAAGCAAAGAGAATACTGATGAAAAGTGGTTTAACCGAAGAAAAAGCACACCGGTTTATTATTGATGAAGCAATGCAAAGAAGAAAAGCAAAGAATTATATTGTAAACCTTATCATTAAAAAAAAGATTGACATCAAGTAATTAGGACTTTATAATTTTTTATGTAGACGAAGGCGTCTTAAAAAATGAGTTTAAACACAATGGTGCGTTACCTTTTTTGGTAACACACCATTTTTTAGTTAAAGAAAGGGAGGAATTATGAACAGAGAAGAAATTTTAAAGAATGCAAAAGAAGAAAACGTTAAATATGTTCGACTATGTTTTACTGATATTGATGGTGTGATTAAAAACGTTGAAGTTCCTGATACGAAATTGGAGGAAGCACTTGACAATGGGGTGATGTTTGATGGATCGAGTATTGATGGATTTGCTCGTATTCATGAGGCTGATATGTATCTACATCCAGACTTAGATACTTGGATGATTTCATCTTGGGAAAGAACAACTTATGGCAATGTGGGTATTTTAATTTGTGATGTATATTTACCAGATGGAACACCTTTTAAAGGAGATCCACGTTTTGTTTTAAAGAAAAACATGGAAAAAGCAGAAAAAATGGGATTTCCGTATTTTAATATCGGTGTTGAGCCAGAGTTTTTCTTATTTAAATTAGACGATAATGAACGTCCAACTTTAGACTTTAATGATAATGGCGGGTATTTTGATTTAGCCCCTGTTGATGGTGCTGAAGATTGTCGACGTGATATCGTACTTGAATTAGAAAAACTTGGGTTTAATATGGAAGCATCTCATCATGAAGTAGCACCCGGGCAACATGAAATTAATTTCGAATTTAATAATGCGGTTAATGCTAGTGATCGTCTGCAAATTTTTAAATTAGTTGTTAAAAATATCGCTAAAAGACATGGATTACATGCAACTTTCATGCCAAAACCAATCAGTACTATAAATGGTTCAGGGATGCATATAAACTGTTCTTTAAGCGACAAAGACCATAACAATATGTTTGCTGATAAAGAGGGGTACTTAGGACTTAGTAAAATTGCAAAATACTGGATTGCTGGGATAATGGAAAATGCACGAGCATTTACTGCGGTTACAAACCCTACAGTTAATTCATATAAACGATTAGTTCCTGGTTACGAAGCGCCATGTTATGTATCTTGGAGCGATGCAAATAGATCGGCATTAATTCGCATTCCTGCTAAACGAGGTAAAGCGACACGAACAGAAATAAGAAGTGCAGATCCTTCAGCTAATCCCTATTTAGCATTTAGTGCTATATTAGCCAGCGGTCTTAAAGGTATTGAAGGAAAACTAGAACCACAAGAACGTATAAAGGATAATTTATATAGTTATAGTTTTTCAAAGTTAGAAGAAAATGGTATTGAGCATTTACCTGAGAATTTAAAAGAAGCGTGTGAAGAATTAGAGAAAAACGATGTTATAAAAAATGCGTTAGGAGAACATATTACAAAAATGTTTATTGAACTTAAAAAGGCTGAATGGAATGATTATAGAATCTATATTTCAAAATGGGAAATTGATCGATATCTAAAAGTTAAATAAGAGAAATAATTAAATATTTTGTAAAAATTATAAAAACAGTCAATTTAAATTCTTTTTACTCATCTGTAAAAAGGTTATCCAAGTCATCCATATTATAAATAGTACTCTAGATAATTCGATTATTATAAATAAGAATTAATAGACTAAATTTCGGTCAATATTTTATTTATTTTAAACACGTATTTTCTAATTGATTTAAAGCTTATCAAAACAAAGATCAATTATAGGTTATTATCTAAAATAAACGATTTCCCACGGATAGTAAGAACAAAAAAATGCGCTGATATTAGTGAAAACCAAAGGTGTAAAAGTGTGGGACAAAAAAAGAAACTTCTTTAAGAAGTTTCTTTTTTATCTGTTGTAGTGTTGTCTTTTGCTAACTCAATTAAATTTTTTATTTCTTCTTTATTAAACTGATAGTTTGTATTACAGAAATGACAAGTGGTTTCTATTCTACCGTCTTCTTCTAATAATTCCTCGAGTTCTCTTACTCCAAGTGTTAATAAACTTGATTCAAATTTCTCTTTTGAGCAGTTACATTTGTAGTTTAACGGCATTTCTTCTAAAAACTTATGATTACCTTGAGTTATTAAATTAATCATCTCTTCTGGCGTTTTTTTGTCTTTGAGCATCTCACTTACTTTTGGTATTTCATTTAGTCGTTGTTCAATTAACTTTATTGTTTCTTCTGTGCATCCTGGCATAATTTGTAAAATAAATCCGCCAGCAGCATTTACTGAGTTGTCTTCGTCTACTTGGATTCCTAAGCCAACAGCACTAGGTATTTGTTCTGACTTTGTAAAATAGTACGCAAAATCTTCAGCAATTTCACCGGTTTGTATTTGAGCAGTTGAGGTAAACATATCACGAACCTTTAAGTCTTTTGTTACATGTATTGAGCCGTTTCCAACTGCTTGTCCAACCTTTAATGTTTTATCATTATAATCTAAAAATATATGAGGGTTACCAATTTGTCCCCTTACTTCACCATGGGGGTTGGTAGTTGTTATCATACCTTTAATTGGACCATCAGATTCAACTCTGATTGTTAGTTGTTGCTCTCCTTTATACATTGCTCCCATTATAACACTTACTGTTAATAAGCGCCCTAAAGCTGATGTACTGGTAGGCCAAAGGTCGTGAATCTCACGAGCCTCTTCTACTAAATTTGTTGTGTTAGCAGCATATATTCTAACTGTTCCATCAAAAGCATATGCTTTTTTTAAATAATCATTCATCGTATCACCTGCGTAATTTTATTATACCTAAATATTATTAAATGAGTTTACTTTGCAATTATAACGATATTTGTGTAAAATGTAAAGTAGTTTAATTTGTGGTGATAATAATGTTTAAAATTGGAAATATAGAAATTAAAAACCAGGTTGTTGTTGCACCTATGGCAGGGGTTTCTAATGTAGCCTTTCGAACGCTGATGAAAGAATTTGGTGCGGGACTCATTTATTCAGAAATGGTAAGTAATAATGCGCTTGTTTATGCAAACGAAAAAACATTTAAAATGTTAAAAATAGTCGATGAAGAGCGTCCTTTAGTTATGCAAATATTTGGATCAGACACGGAAATGATGGTAAATGGAGCCAAAATAATTGAGAAGCAATCTGATTGCGATATTATAGATATTAATGTGGGTTGCCCTGTAAAGAAGATTGTTAAAAACGGAGCAGGCTCTAAATTGATGACGACACCTGAAAAACTTTATAATATTGTGAATAACGTTGTCTCAAATGTTTCTGTACCAGTCACGGTAAAGATCAGATCAGGGTGGAATCAGGATAATATAAATGCTGTTGAAATTGCTAAAATTGTAGAAAAAGCAGGAGCTAAAGCCATTGCAGTACATGGACGTACAAGATCACAACTTTATCGGGGTGAAGCAGACTGGAGAATCATTAAAGATGTAAAAGATGCAGTTGATATTCCAGTTATAGGAAACGGAGATATTAAGACACCTGAGGACGCAAAGAAAATGTTAGATGAAACGGGCTGTGATGCTATTATGATTGGTAGAGGATTATTGGGAAATCCCTTTGTTATAAGACAGACGGTTGAATTCCTTTCAACAGGAGAATATACTAAAGACTACTCAAAATATGATAAATTAGATATGCTAATTGAACATGCTAAGCGACTTGTTAAGGTTAAAGGTGAGCACCTTGCACTGCTTGAAATGAGAGGGCAAGCACCCTATTATGTCAAAGGCTTGCATGGTGCAAAAACAATTAAGATTAAGTTAGCACAAATTAGTAAATTAGATGAATTAATTACGATTATTGAAAACTACAAAGATTATTTAAAAGAAAGAGACACCTTAGAGTGATATATCACATCTAAAGTGTCTTTTTATATATATATAATTATATAAATTAATCTTTTTTTCCCCATGGGAAAATCATTGGTGTCCTTTTTGTGTATGTTTCCCAACCATCATATTTGGCCATGTGTTTTTCTAAAAGAGGAGTAGAGACTTTAATTATTACAAGACTCATTAATACGGGTGAAACGATTAATAATGCATAATATATAGTATTTACTGACGATAAAACAGCTGCGCCTGTTAAGTAAAGTCCTGTCCATATTAGGATTTCTCCGAAGTAATTTGGATGTCTCGTAATCGACCAAAGTCCTTTGTTCATTAATGTTTTTGTTCCTTGTTCAATGTGTTTTCTTAATTGTTCATCTCCGACTACTTCAAATAATAAACCAATAAGAGCAATTATAAGACCAACTAGTACAATGTATTGAACTGCACCTGTAAATGCAAAATTATTAAATTTAATAACCACATAACTTGCCGAGCCAACAATGAAATTAATTATTCCCTGAACCATGAAGACTCTAAAGAAAGCGATAATCATGACTTTGTCTCCCCATTCTTTTCGCCATTGTGCGTATCTGAAATCTTCGGGTTTTCCCCAGTTTCTTTTAATAATTCTACCCGAAAGACGAACGCCCCACAGGGTAATGAACCCAACGATAATATAAGATAGGATAGTTGGATCTGTGGTAATTAGAAGGGTTGAAACACTACCAAAAACAAATCCTAATCCCCACCCCATATCGACAATAGAGTTGTCTTTAATTATTTGAGCAACAATGAAAAAGACAGTAAAATAGCCTAATGTGACCAACATTGGAATAAGTAATCCATCTGTTTTAAAATTTCTAAATCCTTGTGTTGCAATTGCAAGAGTTATTACAAATAATGCAATATAAATAAATATTCTCTTTTTTCCGATACTATCACCTCAGTTAATTATATCATTTTTTCCTTAATTATATATATTTAATACAATGAAAAATATAAAAGGCCTATTATTTTAATAGGCCTTTTAAGTGTAAATAATAGTGTAATTAAATAATGTATTGAGTATATTCTTTTAATTGTCTTGGAGATAAGGTTGCTTTAATTTTGGTACCGCCATCTTCATATTTTTGTTCAAGGACTGTATTGTGTGAATTGATAGTAGACACAATATCTCCTTTATCAAAAGGAATTAGAAGAGTTTTTGTTTCATAGTTTTGAAATAAGTGTTCTTCAATAAGTGCTACAACATCTTGAATATCTTCATTATCAAGTAGTGACACTATACTATTTGGATAATTAGTGGGTGTTATAGTAGTTTTTAGTAAATCTGCTTTATTATAAACATACAATGTGGGAATATCATGCACACCAATCTCTTTTAGCGTAGTATTAGTGACATCTATTTGTTCTTGGTAATACGGGTTAGAAGCATCAACTACATGAACAATTAAGTCAGCATCAGTAATTTCTTCTAGTGTTGATTTGAAGGCTTCTACTAAATCATGGGGTAAATTCGAAACAAATCCAACAGTATCAGTCACTAAAAACTCTCGTTTGTTTGGAATTTTCACTTGTCTAGTCGCTGTATCAAGTGTTGCAAACAACATATTTTTAACAAATACATTTTTGGACTTTGTATTTTTTTCATAGTTTACAAGACCGTTTAAAAGTGTTGATTTGCCAGCATTTGTATATCCGACAATAGCTACTTTTTTCATCAATGATTTATTTCTATGTTTTCGTTGTAATTCTCTAGTGTTTTCCACTCTTTTTAGTTCTTTTTTTAAGGTGTTAATTTCGTCTCTAATATGACGTCTATCAAGTTCTAGTTTCTTTTCACCAGGACCTCTAAGTTTGAAACCTCCACCAGTTTGTCGACTAAAAGAATCGTCAAGACCAACTAATCTAGGGAGCATATACTCTAGTTGAGCGATTTCAACTTGTAGCATCGCCTCTTTTGTTTTTGCTCTTTTTGAAAAAATATCTAATATTAGAAGTGTTCGATCAATCGTTTTACAATCAAGTACCTCTTCTATGTTTCTTATTTGCGAGCCACTTAACTCATCGTTAAATATAACAAGATTGATATCATTAATTTCAATTTCTTTTTTAATTTCGTTTAACTTACCTGATCCTATAAAATAAGTTGGTGAAATTGAATTAATTTTTTGTGTTATTGTTTTTTTAACGACAAAGTTTCTTGCTTCTGCAAGGCTTTTAAGTTCATCCATTAAATAATCAAATAATGGGTCATTATTAATGTTTGCACCTACTAATAAGGTTTTTTGCATGTATTATTCATCCTTTTCTTTGTCTTTTCTAATAAGTCCAAGGAGAAAAGAATATGACGTTCCTTCATTCTTTTTTGATGTATATTTTTTGATAAGTGTTTTAAACTCATTATTAAATTCATCATAGTTTTCTTCAGTTAGCGTTAATTTGATTTGACTTATAAAGCCCTCATAATCAGAATTATGAAAATTGTCTTCTAAATCTTCAACTCTGTTCAACACATCACTTTTGAATTCGTCAATAATACTAACGAGCATTTTAGTCACATGATCGAGTTGTGTATTTATTAGTCGCTCATCTTGATTTTGATTAATTTTTAATTTGAAGTTATCATAAAGCATTTTATAGTATTTAGCATTAATACCATTTATTACTTCTATATGGTCAAGTTCAATAAGATTAATTTTTAGTATTTTTTTCACATGATAATGAACTTTTGCAGGGACTTCACCTAAAATATCAGCGACCATCTTAACTGTAAGAGGTCTATCCTCAGACAAAAACGTATTAATTATTTTGTTTCGATAAGGGTCTGTAAAGACCTTTATTTCTTCATCTGTTTCAATGATTTTCAATCTATTATCCACATTAATCTGCCTCCTTACTGATTAGATTATAGCATGTCAAATACGTAGTTTACAACTTAATATGAAAAAGAAGACAATGTTAATGTCTTCTTTTACGTTCTTGTTCTTCTTTTAAACTGTCTAAATACTCTTTAATTGAATCGGTTGATTCAATTGTAGTAAATGTTGTGTAAGTTATCATAACATACCTCCTATAGTGTTGCTTGTTTATACTTAAACCAAAAAATACTTGAAATTAATATGGTGATTGTACCCATTATTGTGAAAAATACTGATACACTTATTGCATCGCCCACTAAACTTACAACTGCACCGCCTAATGGAAGTGATATCATTGATAGCATCCCCATTATTGAAGATAGTCTTCCAATCATTTTTGGGTCAGTTTTTGTCATTATGACCGATTGGAAAGGTGCTTGAACTACTGGGAAAAATAAACCAAAAGTGAATGCTGTAAGTAATATGATTATTATATTTAGATTATAACTTAAATTGATATAATTAATGACACCGAGACCTGAATAGGTTAAACCAATGCACAATATACCAAACCCAATTGATTGAATAGGATTTGCATTCTTTCCAAATTTGCCCATTAGCAAACCACCAATTGTCATTCCAAATAGAATTGAAAAGGCTAAATAGCTAAGGCCTTCTACGCCTAGTTCCATTACTTCTGTGACATAAATAGGACGTAATACATTTAAAGGAACGAAAGCAAAATTAATAAATGAACCTAAAATTAGTATTGTGATAAGTAATGTTTTACCTTTTAAATATAACGCCCCTTCTTTTATCATTGAAAGAGAATTTTTAATAGTCTTATTATTCGACTCAGTTTTACGTTTGTCTTTGAACCGAATAGTAAGAATTAAAATACCAGAAACCAAAAATGTTGTAGCATCTAGTAGTAAAGCACCTGATATACCAGCAATAGCAATAACACCACCAGCAATAGCGAGTCCGACTAATCCACCTAGATTAGTTGCACTTGATAAATAAGAAGATCCTTTTAAGTAGTCTTTTTGATCTACGATTGATTGTAACATTGATCTCCTTGATGGATTTGCAAACGATTCGAAAAGAGAATTTAGAACAACAAAAATAAATATCATATAGACTTCTAATTGGCCATAAAAGTAAATAAACGCTAGAAGTAATACACTAAAGGCTCTTAAAAAATCACCAATTGTTGTAATGACTTTTTTATTAAATAAATCAGCGATTACACCGCCAAAAGGCAACACAATTAGATTTGGAATATAACTAACTGCAAATACAGCCCCCATAAGAACTTTTGACCCCGTTATAACATACACTAGCCAACTAAAAGCTATTGTATCAACAGAATCACCAAAACGTGAGATGGTCGAAGCCATAATTAATTTTGTAAAACGCTTATTAATTATTATAAACCGTTTCATGATTAGTCCTCCAACTATAAAAAAAATTTAACGTCAAATATAGTTTAACGATTAATTACAATTTTGTCAAGTAAAAACGATAAAAAAATTTTAACGGAGGTTATATAGCCAAAAAAAAGACGCTTTCACGCCTTTTTATCGTTAACTATAATCCGCATTTTAACTGTGCGTTACAGTTTGTACATGTATGGCATCCACCAATTTTCTCGACAGTACCTTCTAAACAGATTGGACAAATGTCACCAGCTTCTACACCGATGTTGCGATCTTGTCTATCTTTACGTTTTCCTTTAACTTTTGTTTCTTTTGGTTGTTTTTTCTCTTCTTCTAGTTCTACACCAAGTTCTTCGATATCTACTTGTTTTGGATGTTTAACAGTTTCTTTGTCATCACGTGAGAGAGATAAGACTTGTGAGTCTCTTGAACCGTCTACATAAACGGTACCACCTTTTGCTCCGCCACGATAAAGTCTCATATACACATCTTCAACTTCTTCAACTGTATAGCCTTTTGGGGCATTCACTGTTTTAGATATTGAGGAGTCTACCCAGTTTTGGATTGTACATTGAATATCGACGTGTTCTTCAGGTTTTAGTTTCATTGCGCTAACAAATGTATCAGGGAGTGTTTCTTTTGTTAGATCTGGATGTGCGTCTAAGTATTCATTTACAATTGGGGCATTCACTTCAATAAATTGTCCTAATCGACCACTTCTAAAGTATGTGAAATCAAAATAGGGTTCTAGACCTGTTGAGACACCAACCATAGTACCTGTTGAACCAGTTGGAGCGATGGTTAATAAATGAGAGTTTCTAATACCGTGTTCTAAAATACCTTCTTTGATTTCTTTAGGAAGTTTTTTAATATAACCAGATTCTATAAGTTTTTGACGAGACCCTTCAGAGTCTAAGAAAGGAAATGAACCTTTAACTTTAGCCAGTTCTATTGATGTTTTATAGGCATTGGTTGCAATAAATTCAAATAATTTATCAACCAGGGCATTACCTTCTTTAGATCCATAGCGTTTTTCAACCCAAATAAGAAGGTCATGTAGCCCCATTATTCCTAGACCAATACGTCTTTCACCAAGGGCTTGTTTTTTATTTTCTTCTAAGAAGTAATTTGTTTTATCTATTACATTGTCTTGTAGTTTAATAGCTGTTTGTATTGTATGTTTAAGTTTATCCCATTGGATTGTTTTCGTATCTTTATTAACCATTTGTGATAAGTTAATTGCAGCTAAGTTACAAACACTATATGGTGCGAGTGGTTGTTCACCACAAGGATTAGTACAAACAACTTTTTGATTGTATCCAACAGCATTTGTCATTTCATTGGCATTATCAATAAAGAAAATACCAGGTTCTGCAGAGTAAGTTGCACATATATTGATTAAATTCCATAAATCTTGTGCCTTAATCGTCTTATGCGTTTTAATCCCATAGCCCATTTTCTCCCATTGTCTTACATCGCCGATATCCATCCATTTGTTGTCATAGGCTTCTTTTTCTTCACCAGAATAGTTATCAACATCTGGGAATCTTAAAGCGTAGGAATCGTCATTTTCTACGGCATCCATGAATTCTTTTGTAATAGCAACGCTAATATTAGCACCTGATAAAAATTCTTCATCATTTACTTCGTAGTGGCCACCTTTATTTATACGATCAAATGCTGTGTCGACAATTTGTTTGCTAAATGCATCTGGATTTTCTTTTGCTTGTTCTAATATATATTCGTTTATTTGAATTTCTTGATCACTTAGGGGGATAAATTTCAGTTTATCTTTTGCAGCTTTTACAATGAGTGGTTCATCGATTGTATCAATTAAAAATTGTAAAATTCGAGGATTTTGCATTTTTGATATTATAAAATCAATAATATCGGGATGCCAATCAGCGAGCATAATCATTTGCGCACCGCGTCTTGAACCACCTTGTTCTACAAGATGTGTTAAAGAACTTAAGTCGTTTAACCAACTTACGGCACCGCTTGATTTCCCATTAACACCTTTTGCAAGAGCATTTTTAGGTCTAAGTGTAGAACCATTGGTTCCAACACCACCACCACGACTCATGATTTCCATTACCTTTTTACGATGATCACTAATACCACCTCGTGAATCATGAATAAAAGGCATAACAAAACAATTAAAGTAAGTCACATTGGTTTGGCTACCTGCCCCAAAAAGAACACGACCGGCTGGCACTAAATTTAGCGATGAAACTTCATCATAAAATTGTTCTTTTAATTCTTCACTTTCGTCTTCTCCTAAGTGGTAAGCTAAGCGTTTAGCTATTTGTTCAAAATAGAGTTCTAACGGCTTATCAACGATAGCTTTTGCCCTTATTATACAACCTTCACTATCTAAATCCTCAGCACTCGAAACATGTTCTTTATCTAGTTTTATTTTAACTGAGTCTTTATTTATTTCTTCAATAATACCTATTCCTCTTGCTGGGAACTTAGGATCATCTTTTACAATCGTTACAACGACATCACCAGTTGTAAGTGTTTTGTGAGATAAATCCTTTTGGGCATATCGATCTAACATCACCAATCTTGATACACCAGTAAAGGTTTTTTCCATATCATTTGTAATTGGATAAAGATGAGGATATTCATCTTTTATATTTTGATTAATTCGTTCGATTAATAATTTATCGTATTTCTTCATATTTTTTCCCCCTTTTATGAAATTTTCTTTTAAATACGTGTAATTTAATTATATACTAGATTAACTGAATTTTGAAGACATATTTCAGATTGTTTTTAAGGTATCTATAATTACAGTTTAGACCTTAATAAAGGCAATAAATAGCATTGTTCTTTTTGAAATTTATTATAAATAAATAAAAAATGTTTTTAGACATAAATAACACAAAATGTACTAAAAAAAATCAATAAATAAACTCAAAATGTATTCACTGACTAAGTTTTCTATGATATAATAATTTTGAAGGAGCGATAACTATGACCAAGTTTGATATTTTGATTATAAATATATATTTGATTAGTATATTTGCAAATATTGTAAAAACAAAAACACATGTGTATATTTATCGAACGTTAAAGTTGTTCGTAGTTGTTTTATTTGGGTATGCTTTTTACGCGATTTTTCAATTAAGTCTACCATATACAGAAGTATTATTGAAGGGATTTCCTTTATTAATTTTATTTATTATCACAATTCAAACGGAAGTCAGTTTGGTGTTAAAAAAATTAGGATTTAATAAAACAGCGCTGTTTAAGAATACTGTTGAAGACAAAATTAAAATTGAACTGATAAAAAGTTTAGATTATTTATCAAATAAAAAAATTGGTGCGTTAATAACGTTTGAAAAAAACACAACACTTCAAGATTTTATTGATCCAGCGTTTGAAATTGGTGCAAAATTGAATAGTGATTTACTATCTACCATATTTGTGCCTGGAACACCTTTGCATGATGGAGGCGTAATTGTTCGCGGTGATGAGATTGTTTGTGCAGGTGCGTACTATACGCCTACTGAAAGAATTGATATTCCTAAACAACTTGGGTCGAGACATCGTGCTGCGATTGGTATTAGCGAATCTACTGATTCATTAACTGTTGTTGTGAGTGAACAAACAGGCCGCATTAGTGTGGCAGTTGATGGGTATTTAGATTTAGATGTTTCTAAAGAGTCCTTGCTTTTATATATGGATCAACATTTTCAACAATAAGCCGAAAGGCTTTTTTTCTTAGTATTGAAACTATTTGGAGTATACTTGATATTCATGATATAATGATAGCTGTCAGAAAAGGGTGATATTGTGGAGAAATATGATGTAGTCATTATTGGTGGGGGATTAGCTAGTTTAGCTACTGCTACGTATTTATCAAAGCGACTTAGAAATATCGCTGTTTTTGAAGATGGAGATAAAGCTAAATTGTCTTTGTATGCGAATCGTTTTAGAGATGAAGATTTGACACCATTTAATTTTGCAACATATCATTACGATTTTGGAAGTGTTCATAAAGGAGATTTACTATCTTCGTATCTATCGGCGTGTGGCTTAGAAAATAAGTTCGACTTTATTGATAATAATTATGCGATGGTTGTCGATCAGGACCGCCAATTGGTTAAAAGACCGAATGATGCACATAATTTTAAGACATATCTAGTTAGACATTATCCTAAGAATAGAAATGCGATTTATCGTTTTTTTGATGATATATACCGTCATTATGATAATTATCATAAACAAAAGTTAGCGCGATTAAAAAATGAGGAGTATACAATCTCTTCACTACTTATAGAGTGGGGCGATTTAAGTTTATATGATGTACTAAATAAATATTTTGATCATGAACGTTTAATAATGGAATTCTCGTTAGTCTATGATACTATTGGGCTTGATCTTAAAAAGGTAAATGCCTATAATTATTTTATTAAATGGCTTGATACATTTGTTGATGGAGCTCATTTTGTTACGACTACCTTTGATGATATCGTAAAGATATTCAACAAGGAAATTTCAAGAACCAAAGACAATATTCACTACAATAGAAGTATTAAAGCAGTCAAAATGGATGGCGATAAAATTGATTTATTGATTGATCAAGATGATAATGAAATTAAAGCCAAACATTATGTAATTAATATGAGAAACGATGAGTTCTTTAAAAAGTATTTACCAGATAGAGAAGACTTGATTGATTCTTTTTATGAGGTTTATCCAGATATTCAATCAAAAACATATGTTAATCAAGCATTTTTTGGATTTGATACACCGGTTGAGGAATTAGGGATAACGAACAAACAATATCTTTTTAGTGATGTTGAAAAGGATGAAATTAGATTTTTAAGTGTGTTGAATTATAAGATGATTTATTCAAAAGTGTGCAAAGATGGTAAAGGGGCTATTTTAGTAGAATTTCTAGATGTGGATGATTGTGATGAAGAAACCCTTTTAACAAACATAATGACCCAATTAGAAAACTATTTCCCAGGATTGAAGGGTCATTACACGCTTAAACGTATAGGGCGTAAACGTCCGTATTTCGGTAGTCATGCTTCTGATGCGTTTTGGGAAGATAAAAATATCAATGATTTATTTAACATTGATGATTACTCGTATGTGAATCAGCTAGATAATGCGTATTTCATAGGGTCTTGGGTAAAACAAGAAGCTGGAATTACAGGAATGATTCAGTTGGGTGTTGAATATGGAGATATTATTGATGATCGCTTATATCATGGAGAAGATGATGATTATTTTATTAACCATGCGGAGTTAATGAATATTATTGCACACCAGTTTATCCCGTATTCACTTGGAAAAAAAGAAAAAAATATTCAATTCTTTATTGGTAAAGACTCTTTTTATATTCGTACAAAAGGAAAACATCAACGTCTGTTTAAAGGTGTTAGTGATATATCGGATATTATTATAATTGCAACGAATGAGTGTTTATATGATTTAAGTGTTGGGAATATTTCCTTAGAAAAAGTCTTAGAACAAGAATCGTTTGAATTTGTTGGTGACGAAGACTTGTTACAAGAGGTTATTGAAGGGTTCGATATGGGAATTGAGATATCTAAACCAAGTCGATATGATTTTGTTCAAGGGAAATGGGGGATTAAATTACTACTACTTCAGTTTGCTATTTTAGGATTTAGTAATCTTTTAGCAAATTATCATAATTATCTAATAATTGCCCCGATTACTGCAGGGTTATTTGGAGCGATAATGTATTTTAAATATAAAAAATTAGGGAAAACGAGTGTATTTGAGATTGTTATCGTCGCTATGTACTTATTGATTACCGTATTTAGTTTGTTTATAGGATTCATTAACACAATGCAAGATAGTAGCTTTACATTGGCTTTTATATCCATTTATTTACTAGCTACGTGGTTGTTTAATTTCCCTGTGTCGTTTAATTATATACGTCATGATTATCGAGAAGATTATACTAGGACAAAACTTTTTGAAAAAATGAATGGTGGGCTGACATTCATTTGGGGTGTAAACTTCTTGATTCTCACAATCGCAAGTTTTACACTTGATACCAGTTATTCATCATTGCTTTATTATGTTAATTTCTTGGCAATGTATTTATCATTTTATTATCCTGCATCATATATTAGAGGTTACATAGATTAAATTGAGGTGAGTTCATGTTTTTAGAAAATATAATCAACATGCCAGCAATTGTATTTCTTCTATTGATAGATGCGATATGGATGCTTTATGGTGTATTTATTAAATTAATGAAGAAACGAAAATATGATTATAGTTTTTTTGTATCTTTTTTAGTCTTACTTGTTATAGGGTATTTCTATTTTTATAAAGATTATTCTTCAATCTTTTTTCAAGTTACTTTAATCAGTGTTCCAATTTTGTTTTTGGGATGGATTTTGATTGATAATTTGGTATTATTATTTAAAAAGAATGTTAATGAGTTTGACTTTTATAATTTAGAAAAACAAATAGCTGATTTATCTAAACGTTCTGAAAACATGCGCCAGAAGTTCATTTCAATTTTGGAATTATCTGACCAAGGTATTGCGTTTAGAGAAAACGGAAACATCTTTGGGACAGATCAGTATATCGACTATTTAGGGTTTAAAGAAAATGAGTTTAAAATAGAACAATTTAATCAGAAAATTCATAAAGATGATATGCATCAATACAATAATATTCTTGATAAGCTCTCAAAAAGAAATCCGGTGTATAATATTAAATACCGTGTTAACAATAATGGGAGAATGCTCTGGATTAATGAAACTGGAAAACTTGTAATAATTGATAAAAAGAAAACAATCATTTCTATTGTAAAACCAATGGATATAAGATTGTATCCTGAGAGCGATGTAGATACATTAAATACGATGAAAAACTTTAAAAATATGTTTGATGAAATGCAACGTTTAACACGAAAGAAAACAGCGTACCATTTAATTATTATTCAACTAACAAATATCCCACAAATTAATCAAAAATATGGTCGAGATTTTGGTGATTTAATGATGGGTGAATATTTATCAAAACTTCGCTTTAAATTTATAAAAGATAATAATAGTTTGTTTAGAATATCGGGAATCAAATTTGGATTAATAATCAAAGATGATAGAAAATACAAATTACTTGATCGTGCTCTAACTGGCACAGGTGAGTTACTAAAACTTAAAATGCAATTTGGTGGTGTGACGCAGTCTGTTTATCCTAATTTAGGATTGTCAGAATCGCCTTATTCAGGTAAAAACCCAGATAAAGTCTATCAGGAGGCAAACAAAGCATTAAGTGTTTCTCTAGAAGAAAAATTTGAAAGTTCTTTTTGTTTTTATGATAAATTATAATGTACACTTAAATTTATTTTTGACGTACATTATTTACACTTTTTAAATAGATTATTCATTTTAATGTATTCAGAATATATAAAAAGAATGTGAAAAAACAAATACAACAAAGTTTAAAGCAAAGTACATAAAATGAATTAAAATTGTAACTAAAAATCTTTTTAAAATACTTCAAACATAGTTTAAATTTAATTACGGATTAAATGCTAAATTAATCACGGAAAAGATGTGAAAAAACGTATGAAATTTTCTATAATTTTATTGGCTGCAGGAACAGGTAAAAGATCAGGGTTAAACTATAATAAAATTTTTTATAAAATTCATGGAAAATCCTTATTAGATTATAGTTTAGATTATTTTATTAATTGTGAAGATTGTGTTGAAATAATTCTTGTTGTTAACAAATCAGACGAATCACTAGTTAAAAAAATGTATAGTTCGATGGTGGGGAAAATTGTTTTAGGTGGTTTAACAAGACAAGAGAGCGTTCAACAGGCATTAAAGCATGTGAAAGAAGAGTATGTTTTAGTTCATGATAGCGCGCGTCCGTTTATTAATGGTCGTTGTGTTGATGATTTACTCGGTGCACTAGTGGATTATGATGCTGCTACCTTAGGAATGCAGTTAAAAGATAGTATATGTAAAACAGATGGAAATCGCTTAGAAAAAACCTTAAACAGAAGTGACTATATGTTAATACAAACCCCTCAAGCTTTTAAAAAATCCTTGTTAATAGAGGTTCATAGATTAGCTAAAAAGGATGGATTTACAGGAACAGATGATACTTCTTTGGTAAAACAGTACTCAGATCAACCAATAAAGATTGTTAAAGGCGATGTAAGAATGCATAAGTTTACTACTTTATCAGATTTAGATTATTTAAAGGTGATATTATGAGAATTGGCCATAGTGTTGATGTCCACAAGTTAGAGCCTAAAGAGGACTTTATCCTGGGAGGCGTTAAAATTGAACATTATAAGGGAATTGTTGGGCACAGTGATGCGGATTGTTTACTTCACAGTGTAGCTGAATCTTTACTAGGTGCTTTGGCGCTAGGAGATTTAGGGAGTTTATTTCCGGATACTAATGATGCATTTAAAAATCAGAATTCGTCTTATTTTGTTGAGAAAGCATTTGAAAAAGTCAAGGAAAAGGGGTATAAAGTTAGTAATATCGATTGTATGATATGCCTGGAAACCCCTAAAATTAGGCGTTATATAGATTCAATGCGAAAAAATATTGCTGCGTTGTTAAATGTTCATATTTCCCAAGTAAGTATCAAAGCAACTACATATGAAGGTGTCGGACCGATTGGGACTGAACAGGCTATAGAGACACATTCAACAGTCTTGCTGAGAAAAGCAGGAGTTAAATTTTTATAGATTTCTATCACATTGTGCGTTTATTTTTTAATAATAAGTTATATATCTTTTATTTATTAAAAATAATCTATATAATGGGTTTATAGTTTTAATTTTATCGTATGTGTAAAAAAGGACAGTTAGATATATAAAGGATATTTTCAAAGGAGAATCAAAATGATTGAAACAGAACATGGAAAATTTGAATTAATTAAAGAGTACAAAGAAGCGTTAGAGATTCAAACATTTAATGATAAATATGTTAATTATTTAAACAGATACAAGTATATTGTAGGGGATTATAGTGCGGATATGTTGAGATTAAAAGGGTTTTCGACAAAAAACTATAAAACAATACCGGATTATTTAATGGAATCATGTGTGCCAAGTGCTCCATATTTTGTACTTAAACGTATAAAAAAATAAATGAGTATTTTGGTTTAAGTATTTAATCATCGGGTATATAATTGTTATCGAAATATGAGGTGATTATATGAGTACTGATACAACAGAAAAACAAATAAAAGAAGTCATAAAAAAACTCCGCCCATATGTTAGACGAGATGGTGGAGATATTGAGTATGTTAAATATGAAGATGGGATTGTCTATGTTCGTATGCTTGGGGCATGTGTTGGGTGCAGTATGATTGATACAACCTTAACAGATGGGGTTGAGGCAATCTTGCTTGAAGAAGTCCCCGGTATTATAGGTGTCGAAAATATAACTTAAGAAAATCTATTATAGATTTTCTTTTTTTTATTGTTTGTTTAATATTTTATTTTTGATATACTAAAGTTAAGTAATTCTTAAATGAGGTGTTTCAAATGAAAGTAGGAAACATTGTCAAAGGAGAGATTACTGCTATAAAGCCTTATGGAGCTTTCGTAGAAATCAATGACGAGTATGTTGGGCTAATTCATATTAGTGAGATTAGTGATAGATACGTTAGACATATCGAAGATTATGTTGATATCGGTGATGTCACAACATTAAAAGTATTATCGGTAAATGATAATAAATTAGGGCTAAGTTTTAAAGCACTGCATAAACATAAAAAACGGCTCAATATAAAACTAAAAAGTGGCTTTTCTCCTTTGAAGGAAAAGTTAGATCACTGGATTAGTGAATTTAATTTTGAAGACAATGAATAATCATTGTCTTTTTTTTGTTTTATTACGGGTTTAAATGTACTTTTATAATAATTTATGTTAATATTTACACGTAAATATTTAGGAGGTAAATAGATGAGTAAATATGTCACTGTAGACGTAGAAAAAACGAAAGGTTTTTTAAAAGAAACTACGTTAAAGAAGTTTAAAGATAAAGTTAAAGATGCACACGACAAGCTAAGAGATAAAACAGGCAAAGGTAGTAATTTTTTAGGATGGGTTGATTTACCTAAATCGTCTGATAAAGATGAATTTTTACGTATTAAAAAAGCGGCAAAAAAAATTAGAGAACAATCAGATATCTTATTAGTGATAGGAATTGGTGGATCTTATTTAGGTTCAAGAGCAGCTGTAGAACTTCTAAGCAAACACTTTGATAAAAACAAGGAGTTAGAAGTTATCTTTGTTGGGCATCATATTAGTAGTTCTTATATTGATGATTTAGTTGATTATGTTCAAGGTAAAGATTTCTCAATTAATGTCATTAGCAAATCTGGAACAACAACTGAACCTGCAATTGCGTTTAGAGTTTTTAAGCAGATTTTGCTAGATAAATATAGTAAAGCAGAAATTAAAGATCGTATTTTTGCAACGACTGATAAAGATAAAGGTGCTTTAAGAGAATTGGCTGATGAGCAAAACTTTGAAACATTTATAGTCCCAGATGATATAGGTGGAAGATACAGTGTACTAACGCCTGTAGGTCTTTTACCCATTGCAGCAAGTGGAATAGATATTGATCAAGTAATGACCGGAGCGAAAGATGCAATGAATGAATATACCACATTAGAAGATAATGAAGCGTATAAGTATGCCATCTATCGCAATGCGCTTTACGATAGCGGTAAGAAAATAGAGTTATTAATTAATTATGAACCTTCGCTATTTTATTTTGGTGAGTGGTGGAAACAACTATTTGGTGAAAGTGAAGGAAAAGATCATTCCGGTATTTTTCCTGCTAGTGCTTCGTTTAGTACTGACTTACACAGTCTTGGACAATACATTCAAGAAGGTGAACGTCATTTATTTGAGACAGTTATTAATGTCAACACACCAAGAAGAGAATTAACTATTGAAAAAGACGAGTTAAATTTAGATGGATTAAATTATTTAGCAGGTAAATCAATTGATTATGTTAACAAGCAAGCATTTTTAGGAACATTATTAGCACATACTGATGGTGGCGTACCGAATATAGTAGTTAACATTCCAGAAATCAGTCCTTATAGCTTTGGATATTTAGTCTATTTCTTTGAAATAGCTTGTGGTATTAGCGGATATTTACTCGGTGTTAATCCATTTAATCAACCAGGTGTTGAGGCGTATAAAAATAATATGTTTGCGTTATTAGAAAAACCAGGCTATGAAGAATTAACAAAAAAATTAAAAAATAAAAAATAAGAAGGAGCTTCATCATGGAGCAGAAGAAGGTATTATTTGCTGAGGTATCGTTATTATTTATTACAATTATATGGGGGCTTGGGTTTCCGATAACAAAGATAGCAATTGAATCAGGTTTTCAAGCGAGTACAATTATGGTGGGAAGATTTGTGATAGCTACCATTATTCTAACCATAATTTATTTTAGGAAATTAAAGTTTTTAAATAAGAAAATTATATTTTATGGGCTTTTAACAGGTGTATTTTTGTTTTTAGGATTCTATTTTCAAACACTAGGAAATGTTTATACAACGCCGTCTAAGAATGGATTTATCACTCAATTAAACATTATTTTTGTCCCTTATTTATATTATCTTTTCTTTAAAAAGAAAGTTACAAAATATAATGTTTTAAGTGTTATAGTTGCTACAATTGGACTTTATTTGTTATCGTTTAGCAAATCTAATTTAAACACCTTTAACATAGGCGATTTTTATACGTTTATTTGTGCGATCATGGTTGCCTTTCATGTTGTAACAGGAAGTTATTACCAAAAGAAATATGACTTTGATCCAGCGCTATTTGTGTTGATGAATATCTTTATTTCTGCGATACTATCGCTTACTATGATGCTTTCATTCGATACAATCCCAGCGATTACAGTTGGTAATATTTGGCCACTTATTTTCCTAGGGTTTTTCAATACTGCACTTGGGTTTTTAGTTCAAAGTTATGCGTTAAAGATTAGTGTTCCTACACGTGTTAGTATTATTGTTGCGATGGAGAGTTTGTTTGGTGCCATTGGAAGTGTGTTAATCATTGGAGAAATTTTGACACTTGAGATTGTCGTTGGGGGCTTACTTATAATAACTGGAGTTTTAATTTCTGAGCTATTCCCCATAAGAAAGAAAAAGAACAAACAATTGAAAGAATCAGCATAGGAGGTAATTATGCCAGATATGATACTTGAATGGATAGGATATACTGCATCGCTTGTTATCTTGATATCTTTATTAATGAGTTCCATAAAAAAATTAAGATGGATTAATTTATTTGGAGCGATTCTATTTTCTTTTTATGGATTTATGATTGCTTCTATACCAACAGGGTTGATGAATGCCTCTATTGCTTTGGTTGATATTTATTTTCTATATAAAATTTATTCATCTAAAGAATATTTTAAAATAATGCATATTAAACAAGATTATGAGTTTTTAAATGAATTTATTAAATTTTACAAACAAGACATTAAAAAAATATCTTCTTTTACAATTGATGATGTAAAACGATCTGAAGTAAAAATGTTAATTCTTAGAAATATGAATCCTGCAGGTATATTTATCGCAGAAAAACTTGATAATAAAACCTTAGAGATTGTCCTCGATTATGCCATTCCTCGATATAGAGATTTAAAAATTGCGAGACATATTTTTAAAAATAATCGTGAATATTTTAAAGAATTGGGCTATAAGAAGTTTTTTACCGAGAGTTCAAATCCAACCCATATTAAATATTTATATAAAACGGGGTTTGTTTCAGCTAAATATAAAGGTAGAAAAGGATTTGTGAAAGAAATTTAATTCTTAGTGCAAATTATTTAGGGTAGCAAATTGAAAATAAAAAAATCAGCTTTAAGCTGATTTTTTCTTATGATAACTTCGCAAGTGGATTTGTTTGTTTGTTGCTTTTACCCTTATCTTCTTAATATTTTTTTCAACTTCTCCATCTAATTGAGCTATCTGGGGCGTTTTGTAAGTTGCTTTTATATGACGGCCTTTTTTGAAAAAAACATACTTTTTAAATTTAAGGTGTTGTTTAAAATAAACAGATAAAAAAATAAAAAGCAAGAGTAATTTATTTATCGAGTGTACGACAATGACATCAAGATCTTTTGTATAAATTTTTGCATCTGGTGCAATATGCATACCACCACCAATAAACATACCATTGTTAATTGAAACAAGGTATGTTTTGTCAAAATTATAAGATTCTCCATCAATATCAAGTGAAAGAGGCGTTGGCTTGTACTTAATAATACCTTTAATTGAACTCCAAAAGTAGGTTAACTTCCCCTTTTTTTTAGAAGTATCAACAAAGTTTACTATCATACCATCTAAGCCATATCCCATACTATTTATAAAATATTTTTTTCTAGATTTATTTAGGGTAGCCTCAATAATATATTGTGGTTTTTTGTCTTGTGTTTTGAGTGTTTTTAAAAAGTCGTTACCACTACCATTTCTTTTAATAAATACATCTTGTTTTAACGTAAAATCATACAAATTATTAACTAATTGATTGACAGTTCCATCTCCACCAAGTAAAATTATATTTTCTAGATGAGGACGATCATTTAAAAACTTTTTTAAATCCTCAACTTTTAGTACGCTTTTTAACCTAAATGGTTGATTTTTTTTACGGTACTTCCTTATCAGGCGATGTGTTTCAATGTTTCCTCTTGAATTCTTTGATTTTGGATTATATAGTATTAAGTCCATAGTCTTCCTCCTATAATCGAATTATATCACAAATATAATTTTATATATATAATTTAAGTATGTTATACTAAATATATCAATAAACTTTTAATTAGGTGGTTTTAATGTATAAAGAAATAAAAGTAAATAATCTTTCAGAAATGGAACAAATTGCTAAAACTGTTGGAAAACATGTTTTTAAAGGATTTGTTCTTTGTTTACAAGGTGATCTTGGAGCGGGAAAAACAACATTTACTAAATTTTTGGGAAAATCAATAGGGATTGCCGATACCATTAATAGTCCAACTTTTACAATTTTAAAGATTTATGAGAATACACTTGATTTATTCCATATAGATGCCTATAGATTACGCGGTATAGGGGCAGATTACTCATTAGAAGATTATATTTATGGAGAAGGATTATGTGTTATAGAGTGGTACAAACACATTATTGAAAGTATTCCAAATGATAAGCTTGTTATTGAAATCAAACATCTAGGCGATACAAAGCGATTACTTAAAATATGGGGGGACAACCAATATGAAAAAATTGTTGAAGCGATTAATAATTGATTCAGCCACGAAACATCTATATGTAAGTTTATATAAGGGGAATCAAGAATTAACAAGTTACTACAAAAAAGGGAATAATGATCATTCTGAAAAACTTATGCCAGAAATTAAAAGACAATTAGACACCAGTAATATTCAAGTTAGTGATTTAGATGAAATAATTATCGGTATTGGTCCCGGAAGTTACACCGGCCTAAGAATTGGGGTTGTTGTAGCTAAGATGTTTGGTTGGGATCAAGATATAACTGTAAAAGAAGTTAGTTCACTTGCATTAATTGCTAGTTCGTATGATCAAGAAGGCTTTATATTGCCTGAAATTGATGCCCGTAGGGGTAATTCATTTTTAGGTCTATATAAAAATAAAGATAACAAATTACTGCTTATAGAAAAAGAAGAACTAACAAACTTAGAAACATATAAAACTAATTTAACTTGTGAGTTTACAGTACTTTCAGAGGGAAAACCGAACATAACGAAAATTTTAAACTCATCGGTATTAAGAGAGGTAAAAGATATTCATACATTAACGCCTAATTATTTGAGAAAAACACAAGCAGAAAAATCGCTTGAGACTAATAAATAAGGCAGACCAATGATTAAAATTAGAAAGATGGGTATGAGTGATGTTCAGTTTGTTTATATGCAGGAGATAAAGATATTTGGCAAAAGTTTAGGTAAGAAAACATTATATAATGAAGTGTTGTACAATGACTTAGCTTATTACCTGATTGCTTTAGATGGGAATAAGAGAGTTGGGTACATTGGATCTTGGTTAACAATTCCCAATGCTGAGATATTAAATTTATTCACTATAGAATCCTATAGAAGTAAAGGCATAGCAACAAAACTGTTAAACAGTGTTATTGATTATTGTACTTGCAATGCCATTCAAAACTTAACTTTGGAAGTGAGAGATAGTAATAAAGCAGCTCAAGAATTTTATAAAAGTTTGGGATTTAAACAGGTGGCAAAGCGGAAGAAATATTACAGTAATAACGAAGATGCACAATTAATGTTATTAGAGTTGGAGTGATAGAGTGATTGTACTTAGTGTTGAAAGCAGTTGTGATGAGACAAGTGTTAGTATTATAAAAGATGGAACAAATGTTTTATCTAATGTTGTTTTAAGTCAAATAGACATACATAAAGCGTTTGGTGGTGTTGTACCCGAAATTGCTTCGAGAGAACATATTAAAGGGATTACTTATGTGTTTGAAGAAGCGTTAATGAAAGCTAACATAAATAAACATGATATAGATTTAGTCGCAGTTACTAAAGGACCGGGATTAATAGGTAGTTTACTTGTTGGTATTAATGGGGCAAAGGCATTTGCTTTAAGTAATAATATCCCTATTATAGGAGTTCATCATATCGCAGGTCATATTTATGCAAACGCCATTAAAGAAACGTTTAAATTTCCTCTGGTTTGCTTAGTTGTGAGCGGGGGACACACAGAACTGATTTTAATGAAAGAACATTTCTCTTTTGAAAAACTTGGTGAAACATTGGATGATGCGGTGGGAGAAGCGTATGATAAAGTCGCAAGAACAGTGGGTCTTGGTTACCCAGGTGGACCTTTGGTTGACAATTTAGCCCAACAAGGAACTCCCACGTATGATATGCCAGATATTTCGTTGGGCGACACGTATGATTTCAGTTTTTCAGGGATTAAATCACATATAATTAATACGGTTCATAATTTAGCGCAACGTAAAGAAAAATTAAATGTTGAGAACCTCTGTGCTTCTTTTCAGAAAACAGTAACAGATGTCTTACTTCAAAAGAGTCTAAAAGCAATTGAGGAATATGATGCGAAAATGTTTTTAGTTGCGGGTGGTGTTGCAGCCAATAAAGACTTGAGAAGAAAAATTACAGAACAAATTAAACAAGTTGAAGTTATTATTCCTGATTTCTCTTATTGTACAGACAACGCGGCGATGATTGGAGTCGCAGGATATTATCAATACCAAAAATATACGTTAGATGAATCAATGGGTTTAAGCGGGAAATCACGAGTAGAACTAAAATAATATTCATAGTATTTTAATAGCTTATTCATAAAATATTCACATAAATATAGTATACTTAAGTTGAACATCCGAAACTATATTAAAAAGGAGTTGAATAAGGATGAAAAGATTATTTTTAGCATTTATGATTCCTGTACTAGTTATTTTAGGTACTCCAGCACTTGTTGGATCATTAATGTATGATGGTAGTGGAGACGAACACATGCCTGTCGATCTTTATACAGAAGACGCAGATGCCATTGAAATGCTTTATGCAGAATTAGATGCATCTATCACAGATATAGAAACCAATCCCGATGAAGATTTGGTTTATAATATTCATGAGGACATAATAAATACAGCGATTTACCAAGCAATAAAGGATGAGAATCCAGATTATAGCCCAGGTGAGGACTGTTCAACAACAACTGAATGTTTTGCCTTTGGCGAAATGCAACAGGTTGAAGGGTATGATGTTGAATTAGGACTTATTGGCGCATGGGTATCGTTCTATGATACTAACGATGTTGCTGATGCTGGACAATTAGCACTCAATTTATTTTTACAAGTAGAAGCGAATAATAATTTACGTTACAAAACGATCGTTGAATTTCATTTTTCATTTGAAGACGATCCAGATTATTATTATTTAGAGTTTGAAAAAGTGAAGATTGGTCGTTTGCCTGTTCCTAAATCACTGATTGTTGGTGCCTTAGGTATTATTGAAAACCAAGCTGGCATTAATTTTGAAAATGAATTAGGAGAGATGAAATTAGGAGATATTGATTTACAAAATTTATCCTATAAATTGTCTAAAGATGAAATTCTTCAACAATTAAATAGCGCAGACGAAGAACAAAATGATGTTGGTGCAAAACTTTCTCAAGAACTATTATCGATTTCGTTTGAAAAACAGCTTATTCGATTTGATATCATAGAAAAAGAGTTACAGTTTATTATTGGTATAAGTCAATTAAGAAATGAAGCAGGAACAGATATGCCAGATTATTTATATACGCTCCATGATCAAGAAGTCGTTGATGACGAAGTAGTATATGGAGAATTTAATCCAACGCTTTTCAATCCAGAGACACACTTAAAAGACTTATTTACCGAATATCTCTTTAATTTAGCGCTTACTGATAACAATTTTGTCATAAAAGAAAAAGCCTTTAATAAACTTATTTATTCTGAAGCAGACGGATTTGCTGATACAAGAGAAATGAGAACCATTGATCTTGGAAATGGTGAAACAAAAACCATTGAGTTTGGGTTAAAAGCAATTTGGTTTGAATTCACACCAGATAATATCTATATACACGCTTTGTTTAGAATTGATGATATAGATTCTGAAGTTGTTATTACAGCTGAAGAAATTAGCACATCACCTACTGAATTACAGTTTGAGTTTTCCAAAATTACGATTGGTAAAGACGAAGGCGAAGCAGATGGAGAATATACTGCGTTAACTGATCTTGAGGTCTTCAAAGAAATATTTGCTGATTTTGGAGATGTTGAGTTTGGTGAATTTAACCAAGATGGAGATTTAATTATTTCTGCAAGCCGCTTAACTAGTTTAATACAAGGTGGAACAGTTGATGGTTCTGTAGAAGTGACAGAAATTATTTTAGTTCAAGACGGTATTGAATTAGCTATTGAACCTACTTCTACAACGTTAAAAGATGTCTTACAAGATTTTAAATCTGAATTAAACAATGTTATTGGTTCAGAACAGTTCACAACTGACCTAGAAGCCGTTTTAGACACAACAGATGGTGGAGCAGAACAAGCAACCTATGATAGTATAGTAGGTTTACAAGAAGCCTTGTTGAACGAAGAACCAATTGCAACGGAAGATGTTGAGGAATTATTTAATAATTTCTCAGAACTAGACGAACAAACGCAAACTGAATTTGTTGAGACAATCACAAATTTAATTGATCCTGCAATATTTGCAGATTATGAGTCTTTATTCGGAGAATTTTCAAGCGAAGATATTCCGGAATAAATCTTAAAATAATCAAAAGACGTGAGGAATTTTTCACGTCTTTTTTTGTTTTAAAAAACGGAGAACGGTAATCTTTTACTTTATAAAGATATATGTTATTATTAATTGTGATTATAAAAAGAAGGTGTTTATTTATGGAAATAAATCATTTCATTGATACAATTATTGAAAATGATATTAAATCAAAAAAGCATAAGGAAGCTATTACACGGTTCCCACCAGAACCTAATGGTTTTTTACATTTAGGCCATGCTAGAGCCATTATAACAAACTGGTCTATGGCAAAAAAACATGGTGGACATTTTAATTTACGTTTTGACGATACAAATCCGATTAAAGAAGACTCGATGTTTGTTGATTCAATCAAACGGGATATTGAATGGTTAGGATGCCACTGGGATAATCTCTTTTATGCAAGCGATTATTTTGAAGAAATGTATAACCGAGCAATGTTGCTTGTTGAAAAAGGATTAGCCTATGTTGATGACCTAAGTAATGAAGAAATTAGAACCTTACGTGGGACATTAAAAGAACCAGGAAAAAACAGTCCACATCGTGATCGTTCAATTGAAGAGAATGTTAAATTGTTTCAAGCAATGAAAAACGGAAAATATGATGATGGTGAAAAAGTATTACGTGCTAAGATTGATATGTCTAGTTCTAATATGAATATGAGAGACCCTGTTATTTATAGAATTCAGCGTGCGTATCACCATAATACCAAGGATAAATGGCTTATTTATCCAATGTATGATTTTGCACATCCATTAGAAGATGCTATTGAAGGTATCACACACAGTTTATGTAGTTTAGAATTTGAAGACCACAGACCACTGTATGATTGGGTTGTTGAGCATACTAAAATGAAAAACAAACCAAGACAAATTGAATTTGGTAGATTATTAATTGCTAATCAAGTAACTGGAAAACGCTATATTAGAGAGTTAGTTGAAGAAAATAAAGTTATGGGATGGGATGATCCTAGACTTATAACTCTTAGTGGATTAAGACGACGTGGAATCCCCAAAAAAGCAATCCATAATTTCATTCATAGTTTAGGGCTTCCTAAAAGTGAAGGAGAAACAGAAATTGAGATGTTGTACCAACATGTTCGTGAACATCTTAATGAGACTGCACCAGTAACAAATGCAATCGTAGAGCCTTTAAAACTTGTGATTGACAATTATCCTGAAGATGAAGTAGAATATGTTAAAATTCCAAATCATCGACGTAATAAAGAACTAGGGTCTAGAATGGTGCCATTTAGTAAACATGTGTTTATCGAACGTTCAGATTTCTTAGAAGAAAAGCCCAACAGAAAATGGCGTCGTTTATCACTTGGTGAAGAAGTTAGACTAATGCATGCTTATTTTGTTAAAGCTAACTCAGTTGTTAAAGATGATAATGGGCGTATTATTGAAGTTCATTGTACGTATGATCCAGAAACTAAAAGTGGTTCTGGTTTCAAAGGTCGAAAACCTAATGGAAATATTCATTTTGTTGATGGAACACATTATAAAAAAGTAGAGATTAGACTTTTTGAAGACTTATTAAAAGAAGAGTATGAAAAAGATGCTTCTTTTGAAGAAAAAGTCAATCCTAACTCGTTAGTTATTAAAAAAGGTGTCATAGAAGAAAAAATGTCACCAGAAATTGGAGATAAATTTCAATTTATGCGTAATGGGTTCTATGTTGTTGATAAAGATTCAACTGACAAAACGCTTGTATTTAACCGTATTGTACCCCTCAGATCGTCATATAAACGAAAAAAACGTAAGAATTAACTATTTCACTTGCATTATTTTAAAAAAGATGTATCATTATAGTTAGGCACAAAGAAGAATCTGAAAAAATAAAAATTGAAGTTAGTTACTTTTATATTTTTATCAAAGAATCAGTAGTATTCGCATGTCAAAACTAAAATATGGAGGTAACAAACATGACTGGAACAGTAAAATGGTTCAACTCAGAAAAAGGGTTTGGATTCATCACTGATGAAGAAGGTAATGACTATTTCGTACATTACTCTCAAATTCAGAAAGACGGATTCAAAACTTTAGATGAAGGAGAAGCCGTTACATTTGAAATCACTGAGACCGACAAAGGTCCTCAAGCTGAAAATGTAGAGAGCGCATAACCAAATCTAATAAACACTACTTTCGTTCAGAAAGTAGTGTTTTTTTATTATATGGAATTGTGAGCGTAATAATGATCCCAATAATAGCTAAGAAGATCATAATCAAGAATAATGATTCTAAGTTAATAAAAGTTATGATAAAACCTGAGAATAATGTTCCAATTAGTGCACCTAGTCCATACGCGGTGAACATTAAGCCGTAGTTTAATGAATAGTGTGGTTTTCCAAACAGTCTTAAAGTTGCTCCAGGAGCAAGTGCTAGCCAACCACCAAAATTAATATAAAATAAAATGAAAGAAACAATGAAAATAAATGAATTTTCAATTAATAAATAAGATAAAACACTACTCAATATCAATGTTGTATAAGAGATTAAACCCGTCATTTTAAATCCAAATGTATCATTTAAATGACCATATAGTGGCCTACCTATACCGTTAAATATAGCAAATAATCCAAGTAGTAATGCGACGTCTGCTGCCTGTAAGTTCACTACTTTAACACCAATATTTGCCGTTAATCCAATTAAGGTAAGACCAATAAAAGTTCCTATGAAGAATAAGGTATAAAGTTTATAAAACGCCTTTTGTTTTACGACCCGAAAATCAATGATATGAGAATCTTCAGCTTTAGATTCTTTTTTTAATAGAATGTTGACAAGGATGCTTAATAAAAACACATAAGTTACTCCTAAATAAAGAAATGTGTGATGTAGACCTACTGAATTAATGGAACTATTAATTAATGGCGCAAAAATTAAGGAAGAAAGGCCAAACCCCATTAACACAATACCGGTAATAAAACCGGGCTTATTCGTGTTTAACTCTGATATTATTCTAAGAGGTAACAAGTATAAAATACCAATTCCACTACCTATTAAAACACCATATGTTAGTGTTAGTAGAAAGATAGAACTAGCAAAGTAAGATAGTATGTAACCAAAACTTACTAAAAACACACCTGTATAAGCAATATATGCGCTTTCAAATTTACGGTAAAGAATGCCACTAACAAACATAAAAAGTGCATAAAAAAAGAGAATAAACATATAGGGCAGTCCACTTTTCAATTCATTTACACCAAAATAATGCTCAATTTCAATTCTAAACATACTGTAACTATAGACATTACCAAGTAGTAACATTAATAATGTTCCGGACACAACATAGATAATTGTATTTTTTTTCATGTAATCTTCTCCTTATCTTTAATGGGTTTCATTATACAATAAAAACATTTGAACCTCAAAACAAAAGGATGTAATTATTAAATTAGATTATGGTATAATTAATGTAGGTGATACGATGAAGAAATTCACAGAAGATGTTTTAGATATTATACAGTCCATACCTTATGGTAACGTTATGACATATGGTCAAATTGCTGCGGTTGCGGGTAATTTACATGGAGCAAGACAAGTTAGTCGTATTCTTCATTCGATGAGTGATAAATATAATTTACCCTGGCATCGTGTTATTAATGCCCAAGGAAAAATCTCTTTAAAAGGAGAATACGGACATTTACAAAAAAGATTATTAGAACAAGAAGGTATTGTTTTTAAAAATCATAAAATCAATTTGAGAGAATACCGTTTTAAATTTAATTAAACAAACAAAGCACTATCAATTTAGGGCTTTTTTTGATATAATTTTTCTAGGTGATTTAAGTGAAAATATTAGAAAATTTAAATGAAAAACAACGAGAGGCAGTGCTGAAAACAGAAGGACCAGTTATGGCTATTGCTGGTGCTGGAAGTGGTAAGACAAGTGTGCTTACAAGACGTATTGCGCATCTTATATTTGATAAAAGTATTCCTTATCAAAATATCTTAGCAATAACGTTTACAAACAAAGCTGCTAATGAAATGAAAGAACGTGTTGAAACGTTAACGGGTATTTATGCCAAAGATATGTGGATTTCAACGTTTCATTCTATGTGTTCTAGAATTCTTAGAAAACACATTGAACAATTAGGGTACAAGAAAACCTTTCAAATAATAGATGATCAAGATACTGAACAACTTATTAAAAGTTTGTTGAAGAAAAACAATTACGACATAAAGATGTTTAATCCAAGACAACTTAAATCGCTGATATTAAAAACAAAAGCTAATCCAGATTATTTAGAGGGTATTGAAGAGCCTGTAAAAAGCGTCGTGAAAGAAATCACATCAAAGTATACAAATTACTTGTTTGAAAGTAATTTGGTTGATTTTGATGATTTATTACTTTTAACGATTCGTTTGTTTAAAGAAAACACACAATTAAAAAAGTATTATAATGATTTATTTAAGTATGTGTTAGTAGATGAGTTTCAAGACACAAATAATGTGCAATATACGCTAGTTAAAGAGTTAGTAGGAGCACATAATAACTTGTTTATCGTGGGTGATGAAGACCAAAGTATATATGCTTTTAGAGGCGCTAATATTGAAAATATTAACAAATTCAAAAAAGATTTTCCTGATTATCATATCATTTTATTAGAACAAAACTATAGAAGCACCAATGTAATACTGCAAGCGGCGAATTCAGTTATTAAAAATAATCGCTCTCGCATCGAAAAAAGTTTGTATTCCACCAAAAAAGATGGAGAAAAAATAACGTATTATAAAGGTGTTACAGCGCGTGATGAAGTTGAATATATAGCAACGACTATTCGTAAAAAAGTAAGGAAGGGCTATGATTATAATGATTTTGCCATTCTTTATCGTAGTAATGCTACGTCTAGACAGTTTGAAGAAGTATTTATGCAAAAACAAATTCCTTATCGTATAAAAGGAAATACGAGTTTTTTTAAACGCAAAGAGATTAAAGATTTCACAGCGTATTTAAGATTTATTATTAATCCGAATGATGTGTTTAGTTTTATGCGAATTGTTCGAGTTCCTAGACGGGGTATTGGCCAAAAAACAATTGAAAAACTCATTGATTACGCAGCAGAAAATGACTTACTTCTTGATGAAGCAATCAACTCATCAGAAAATTGCTTATCTACAAGAAGAAGTAATAAACTAAAAGATTTTTCACATTTAATTGAAACCTTTAAAGAGGACTTAAGCAATTTGTCTTTTAATGAGTTTGTTGATCAAGTACTAGATAAGTCAGGGTATGTAACAATGCTTAAAAAAGATGACAAAGGTGATGTGAGATATGAGAATTTAATGGAATTCAAATCCTATCTCGCAGAAAATGAAACATTATATAAAAAACTTGATAAAGAAGAGATGCTCGTCTATATTTTAGAAGATGTGTCATTAAAAAGTGAAGAAACGGCAGAAGATATTGAAGATGCGGTTAGTTTAATGACATTACACTCTGCCAAAGGCTTAGAGTTTAAAGAGGTGTTTTTAGTTACGGTGGAGATGAACATGTTTCCACTTGGTAGAAGCATGTCAGATCCAAGAGAAATTGAGGAAGAAAGACGCCTAATGTATGTGGGGATGACTAGAGCTAAAGACAAACTCTATATTACAAATGCTAATATGCGTCAAACTTGGGGAGAAACTAGGCATAACTTGGACAGTCCGTTCTTTTTAGAAATTCCCAAAGAGTATATTGAAGAAGAGGGCTATAATAAGCTTATTTCTAGAAGCACACAACCTAAAGTGAATGCGAATTCTAAACGTAAGACTTTTTTAAACAAAAGAAAATCAAACTTAGATGATTATGAAGAAAACGATTTAAACAAAGGAGATAAAGTCTCTCATGCTAAATTTGGAGATGGCGTCGTCATAAGTATTGTGGGAGATCAATGTGTTATTGCATTTAAGAAACCTCACGGGATAAAGAAACTTATGAAAAACCATCCTTCTATTAAGAAAAAATAAGTGATTATGATATAATTGAGTTGGTGATAGATATGACAGATAAAAAAAGAATAGATGAGCTCGTTGAGTTATTAAAAAAGTATAATTATCAGTACTACGTATTAGATAATCCAACAGTTACAGATCAAGAATATGATGCATTGCTACATGAGTTAATACAATTAGAAGAGAAACATCCAGACCTTGTCAGAGATGATTCTCCGACAAAACGTGTCGGTAGTAAAATCCTTGATAAATTTGAAAAAGTAACGCATGATCAATCGATGTTATCATTAAGTAATGCGTTTAATGTAGAAGAATTAAGAGATTTTGATGAGAAAATAAAAAAACATATAGATCATCCGCTTTATATTGTTGAACTTAAGATTGATGGGTTGGCAGGAAGTATTAAATATACTAATCAACAACTTGTTCTTGGAGCTACTCGTGGGAATGGAGTTGTTGGTGAAAATATCACCGAAAATATAAAGACTATTCGTTCTTTGCCCTTAAAAATTGATTATAAGGATCCACTTGAAGTCAGAGGCGAAGTATTTATGAGTAATAAAGCGTTTAAAAAAGCAAATGACGCGCGCCTAGAAAATGGTAAATCTAAGTTCATGAACCCACGTAACGCCGCAAGTGGCAGTGTGAGACAACTAGACAGTAAAAAGGCGTCTAAGCGCAATTTAGACATGTTTATTTATAGCATTGTTAATCCATTAGAACACGGGGTTAATACACAAAGTGAGGCATTAGAATTTGCAAAAAAATTAGGGTTTAAAGTGAATCCTAATACAAAAACATGTAATGATATTGATGAAGTCATTAATTATATCAGTGTTTATGAAGAAAAAAGAAGCGATTTATCATATGATATAGATGGTATTGTTATTAAAGTAAATGATATTCGTTTGTACGATAAGATAGGATATACTGCTAAAAGTCCTAAATGGGCAATCGCATACAAGTTTCCAGCGGAAGAAGTGGTTACAAAAATTAATTCTATAACATTCCAAGTTGGAAGAACAGGACAGATTACACCTGTAGCTAATTTAAATCCTGTTATTGTACAAGGCAGTAGAGTTGCACGTGCAACGCTTCATAACGCAGATTATATCCAAGGAAAAGATATTCGCGAAGGTGACTTTGTTGTAATAAAAAAAGCTGGAGATATTATTCCAGAAGTTGTACGCGTGTTAATCAATCGTAGAGAGGAAGGACTTAACCCTTTTGAAATGATTGATAGATGTCCAATATGTCATACTGAGTTAGTGAGAAAAGATAGTGAAGCTGATCATTATTGTGTTAATCCTCATTGTGATCGTAAGAAGATTGAAGGAATAATCCATTTTGCATCACGTAGAGCAATGAACATTGAAGGACTAGGAAACCGCATAATAGAGCTTTTTTATAATGAAGGGATTATAACTAAAATTGATGATATATATCATTTAGAAGATCATAAAGAAGAACTCTATCTAAAAGAAGGGTTTGGAAAAAAAAGCATAAAAAAACTTTTAACAGCAATTGAAAATTCAAAAGATAACGAGTTAGATAAACTTTTATTCGGGCTTGGTATTCGTCACGTTGGTGAGAAAGTATCACGTCTATTAGCACAAGAGTTTAAAACAATAGAACGCTTAAAAAAGGTTGATTTTGAACGATTAATCGTAATTGATGAAATTGGCGAAATTATTGCCAAAAGTGTTTTTCGTTATTTTAATGATGATAAAAATAATGCGTTAATCAACGCATTAAAAGATGCTGGAGTAAATACAACATACCATGTTGAAATCAAAGAAAGTGATACATTTAAAGATAAACGCTTCGTATTGACAGGAGCACTTGAGAATTATAAACGTAAGGACGCAAAAGAACTCATTGAAACAAGAGGCGGGCGTGTTACTGGTAGCGTTAGTTCTAAGACAGATTATGTCGTTTGTGGAACAGATGCTGGGAGTAAACTAGAAAAAGCAAAGAATCTCGGTATAACTATTTTAGACGAAGAGGCGTTTACTGAGTTAATAAAAGGTGATTAGATGTTACAAGACATTTTTGTAAAAGGTGCAAAAGAAAACAATTTAAAAAATATAGATGTAAGAATCCCAAAAAACAGTTTCATTGTTATGACAGGTCTTAGTGGAAGTGGTAAATCTAGTTTAGCATTCGACACAATATACCAAGAAGGACAACGTCGTTATGTGGAAAGTTTAAGTGCCTATGCAAGACAGTTTTTAGGCAATATGGAGAAACCAAAAGTTGAAAGTATCGAAGGTCTTAGTCCAGCGATTTCCATTGATCAAAAAACCACTTCGAACAACCCAAGATCAACGGTTGGGACAGTCACAGAAATTTATGATTACTTAAGATTATTATTTGCACGTATTGGAAAACCTGTATGTCCGACACATAATATTCAAATTTCAAGTCAATCAGTCGAAGAAATGACAGATCGTATACTTACATCAGCTAGTGGTCGCTTAATTATTCTTGCACCACTTGTTAAAGAGAAAAAAGGGACACATAAGAAATTAATAGAAGATTTAAAAAAAGAAGGGTATGTAAGATTACGCGTTAATGGTGAAATCATTGATATTGATGATGAGATTAATCTTGAAAAAAATAAACGCCATACAATTCAAGCTGTAATCGATCGTTTAAAAATGCGAAAAGGCATTAGAAGTCGATTATTTGATAGCCTGGAAACCGCTTCATTACTTGGTGAAGGAAAAGTTGTTGTTTTAATTGATGGGAAAGAACATTTATATAGCGAACATTATTCATGTCCCCATTGTGACTTTAGTATTGGAGACTTAGAACCTCGTCTATTTTCATTTAATGCGCCAAATGGTGCCTGTGAAATTTGTCATGGTCTGGGACATTCTAAACGTGTTGACAAGGACTTACTTATACCAGATAAATCATTAAGTATCGTTGATGGAGCAATCAAAGGTTGGCAAAACACATCAACCCTTGCTTTTCAAATGATTAGACAAGTTGCTGATTATTATAATATTGATTTAAAAATACCCATAAAAGATTTAAAAACCAAAGACTTAAATATTATATTATATGGTTCAAAAGACAAAATTGAATTTAAGTTAGGAAAAAATAAAAAAGGGACATATAAACATACAAGCACAAAAAAATACGAAGGTGTTATAAATAACTTAGAACGACGCTATATGGAGACAAGTTCTAGATTTATGCGTGGCTGGATTGAAAAGCTAATGGCGGAAATACCTTGTGAGAAATGTAACGGAAAAAAATTAAATGATAAGGCATTAAGTGTAAAAATTGATGGACTAGACATTATAGATGTGACAACTAAGAGTGTGGCCAATGCATTAGACTTTTTTGATCAGTTAAAATTAAATAAAACAGATAAAAAAATTGCAGAAATGGTTTTAAAAGAAGTAAAAGAACGTCTTAAGTTTTTAGAAAACGTGGGACTTGAATATTTAACATTATCTAGACAAGCAGCTACACTAAGTGGTGGAGAGAGTCAACGTATTCGTTTAGCGACACAAATTGGCTCACAACTAACAGGTGTGTTGTATGTGCTTGATGAACCAACCATTGGACTGCACCAAAGAGATAATAAAAGATTAATTAAAACGCTTAAACATATGCGTGATATTGGGAATACACTTATTGTTGTTGAACACGATGAAGAAACAATGAAAGCGGCTGATCAAATTATAGATATTGGTCCTAAAGCAGGACTTTATGGGGGTACTGTAACATTCCAAGGAACATATGATGAAATATTAAAAGACACAAAAAGTATTACTGGTAAATATTTATCTGGTGTCTTAAAAGTACCTGTCCCTGCTAAAAGGAGAGAACTGGGAAATGGCTTTATTAAGTTAAATGGCGCAAGACAAAACAACTTAAAAAACATTAATGTTGAAATCCCAAAAGGTGTGTTAAATGTTATAACAGGTGTAAGCGGTAGTGGAAAATCTAGTTTAGTTAATGAGTGCTTATATAAAGGACTCAGTAATATGATTTACCGTAAAAAACGTAAGCAAGGAGAGTTTGATTCTTTAAAAAATGTTAAACATTTTGAGAAGATTATTAATATTGATCAATCACCTATAGGACGAACACCACGTTCTAACCCAGCAACATATACCAAAGTATTTGATGATATTAGAGATATCTTTGCTAAAACAAATGAAGCAAAATTACGTGGGTATAAAAAAGGTCGCTTTAGTTTTAATGTTAAAGGTGGACGTTGTGAAGCCTGTTCTGGTGGCGGTGTTAACAAGATTGAGATGCATTTTTTACCTGATGTGTATGTACCTTGTGAAGTGTGTCATGGAACCCGTTATAACTCTGAAACACTTGAAGTTAAATACAAAGGTAAAAACATCAGTGATGTTTTAAATATGACAATTGATGAAGCAAGTGAATTCTTTAAGAATATCCCTAAAGCAAAACGTAAACTTGATACATTGGTAAATGTTGGGCTGGGGTATTTAAAAATTGGCCAACAAGCAACGACACTAAGTGGTGGAGAAGCACAACGGGTTAAGTTAGCCAGTGAACTTCATAAACGTATAACAAAAGATACACTTTATATATTAGATGAACCAACAACGGGTCTTCATAGCGATGATGTAAAAAGATTACTTAAAGTTATTGGTTTTATCGTAGATAAGGGAGCAACTGTTGTTATTATTGAACATAATCTTGATGTGATAAAGGTTGCAGATCATATTATTGATCTAGGCCCTGAAGGTGGCGACAAAGGTGGAGAGATAGTTACATCAGGAACACCTGAAGAAGTAGCAAAACATCCAACTAGTTATACAGGAAAATATCTTAAACATGTATTGGAGGTGTCATGATGGGGAAGAAGAACGATGATCAAGAAAAAGAGTCTAAAAAGACAGACAAGAAATTAAATAAAGAAGATCGTGAAAAAAAGGACGAGAAAAAACAAAAACAAGTTAATGACTTAAAAAAATTAATTAAGGAAATGCAAGAAAAAAAGTCAAAAAAGAAACCCAAAAAGAAAAAAGGGCTCATCATGATCGAGTTTGGAGCGGTATTTCATCATAATAAAATTATTAATTTTTTATTCAATTTAATATTGAATTTTACGCTCGCTTATCTTGTCATAGAAGTGTTTAAATTCGCTGAATATAGAGAGATTATGTTTTTTGCATTAGTCATTCTTTTCTACACGTTTATTGAGGAACTATTTAAATCTTACATCTTTATACGGCATTTCAAATTAATATTTCGCTCATTTGGAACAATTTTCTACTTTGGGTATGTCATGATATTTTATTTAATTGATAAATATGTGTTTATAGATAAATTTAACTTTATAAACGAGACACTACTTGTGTTCTTTGTATTGATTTTTACAGGGATAAGGTATTTTCTCGGTATGGGAATTAGACGTTACTTGCGTCATAAGAAATAGGTGATTATATGTCTTTGATTGTTAATGATTTAGTAAAAGCATTTAAACTTTCTGTCGTTAGTGGTGAAAAGGGATTAGATACAGAAATAAAGATGGATCAAGTCTCGCGCCCAGGAATGGAACTAGCAGGGTTGTTTGATTTCTATGAGTTTGAACGTGTACAAGTATTAGGATCTAAAGAAGTAACATTCTTCCATTGGTTAAATGAAAACGACCAAGAAATACGCGTTGATATGTTATTTGAGAAACACCCCCCTATGTTTGTATTTAGTAAAAATACTGAAATACCAGATATTTTTATTCAAAAAGGACATGATTATGGAATCCCGGTATTGAAATCAGCAAAACGTACTAGTGCACTTATTAGTAGTTTATATCAATACTTAAATGCCAAACTTGCAGAACGTATGACATTACATGGCACGTTGGTTGATATTAACGGGGTTGGCGTTTTAATCCGTGGAAAAAGTGGATTAGGTAAAAGCGAGACAGCGCTTGAGTTAATTCGTAGAGGACATCAATTAGTGAGTGATGATCGCGTTGATATGTATCAACGTGAAATCGGTATTGTTGTTGGGGAAGCGCCTGAGATTACACAACGTTATCTTGAAATCAGAGGGATAGGTATTATTAATGTTGTTAAACTTTTTGGTGCAAGAGCATTTAAAGAAAACAAAAAGATTATGTTGGTGATTGATTTAGAGCACTGGGATTCTAAAAAAGATTATGATCGTTTAGGTCTAGATGAAAAGACTATTGAGTTTTTTGATACGAAAGTTGCTCATATTAAATTACCCATTTCAGAAGGTAGAAATGTCGCTTCATTAATTGAAGTCGCAGCTGTTAACGCTAGATTAAAATTCTTGGGTGAAAACAGTGCACAAGAATTCAGTGATTCAGTGATGAAAGTACTCACTGACAAAAACGAAGGATGATATAAATGCATATATATGACCCAATAAACAATATCTTTTTAGATTTAGGTTTTATCACATGGTATAAATACAGTTTTATGATAATGTCAGGAATTGTTGTGGCATTTTTACTAGCTATACAAGAAGGAAAAAAACTAGGAATTAAAACAGATGATATTATTGATGGTGTATTGATTATTGTGCCACTTTCTATTGTCGGTACACGTCTTTGGTATGTGATTTTTGAGTGGGAGCGCTATGCGTGGGACATTGTGAAGATCTTTAGTATTACAGATGGCGGTCTCGCCATTCATGGTGGGATATTTACTGCCTTTATTAGTGCTTACTTTTATACCAAATGGAAAGGGATTAATTTTCTAAGTACATTTGATCTTATGGCTCCTGGATTTATTATTGCTCAAGCTTTTGGTCGTTGGGGGAATTTCTTTAATCAAGAAGCTCATGGTGGTGTTATTGGTGGTGTGATGAATGGAGATGCTGTTTTAAGTTTAGATAAGCAGCGTGCCTTTTTATCAGAAACACTCTATCTACCCGACTTCATAACGAACAACATGTATCTATATGGTCCAGATGGACTTAATTATTATCATCCGACATTTCTTTATGAAAGTGTCTGGAATATTGTTGGATTTGGCATTATGTTGATTTTAAGACGACTTAAATTCACAAGACGTGGTGATTTATTAGCTGTATATGCTATTTGGTATAGTATCGGACGCTTCTTTATTGAAGGAATGCGTACCGATAGTTTATACATTGGAAACACGGGATTAAGAACAGCACAAATAATTTCAATTATAATGATACTTGGTGGGATTGGATTCTTAGTCTTTAGCCGTATGGTATTAAAGCCAAAACGATATGTGGAAGTACTAAAAGAACATAAAAACGCATAATTATTTAAATAAATTTTATAATATATTATAATCTATTCGAGGTGAATAAAATGGAAAAATATGATGTTGTTATTATAGGAGCAGGACCTGGTGGAATGACTGCTGGGATCTATGCACAACGCTCTGGATTAAAGACAGTGATGCTAGAAAAAGCTGCACCTGGTGGTAATATGATGAATACCAACGAAATTGAAAACTGGACAGGGTCTGGAACGATTAGTGGATTTGACTTAAGTCAACAAATGTTTGATCATACACAAGAACTTGGTGTAGGATATAAATACGGTGATGTGACAAAAATAGAGGATAAAGGAAAGACCAAAGAAGTTCATACTGCTAGTGGTGATGTGTATGAAGCAGGGGCAGTTATAATTGCGTCTGGAACGATACCGCGTAAAACTGGAGCACCTGGAGAAGAAAAACTTTCAGGGAAAGGTGTTAGTTATTGTGCGATATGTGATGGTGCATTCTTTAATGATAAAGAAATTGCTGTTATTGGTGGGGGAAACAGTGCGATTGAAGAAGCTGTTTATCTAGCAAAAACAGTAAAGCATATTACAGTTGTTAATATTTTACCGTCACTTCAAGCGGATCAAGTAGCAGTCGAAGATGCTAAAGAAACTGGTAAAATGGACTTTAAATTAGGATACGAAGTTGCTTCATTTAATGGAGAAGATTCATTAAATGGACTAACACTTAAGAATGTCAAAACAGGTGAAACAGAAGAGTTAGATGTTGAAGGAACCTTTGTATTTATTGGACAAGTACCGAAAGCAGAATTTGCTAAAGAGTTAGGTATTTTAAATAAATGGGGATACATCAATGTAAATGCACATATGGAAACTGATGTACCGGGTGTCTTCGCGATTGGAGATGTTGTTGACAAAGAGTTGCGCCAGATTGTAACAGCCGCTTCTGATGGAAGTATTGCTGCTGTTCAAGCTTCGAAGTATTTAGAAAAATCAAATAAAGAATAATTGAATTAATGCATCCTTTAAAGGATGCATTTTTTTCATTAGATAGACTTTTTAATCGATATTTGTTATACTTAATACACAGTTTTGAGGTGATTTGAATGAGTTTTGCTGGCGATGTAAAAAGTGAATTATTAAACGTTAAATTATCAGATTGTTGCGTTTTATCTGAACTTGCTGCACTCTTAAGAATAAATGGCGATTTACATATTACAAGTGAAGGATTAAGTGTTGAATTTAAAAGTACCAATTTATCTATCAGCCGTCGTGTTATTGCATTTATCAAACGGATGTATCAAATTGAGGTTGAAGTAAAACGAAAAAAACAAACGAAATTAAATCAACATGATTCAATTATAGTAGGTATTCATGATCAATCATCCAAGATTGTAGGAGAACTTAATTTATTAGAAGAAACAACGAACATTTTAAGTGACCCATTATTAGTTAGAGAGTGTTGTAAAGTATCATTTTTACGTGGTGCTTTCTTAGCTAGTGGATCAATTAATTCACCTAAAAGTAGTGGTTATCATTTTGAGATTCATACAGATAGAGAATCAGATGCAGATAATATTGTTGATTTACTCAATTATTTTGAATTAAATGCTAAGTTTTTGAGCCGTAAAAAAGGGTTTATTGCTTATATTAAAGAAGCCGAAAGAATAAGTGACTTTTTAAGATTAGTTGGAGCACATAATGCCTTGTTATCGTATGAAGATGAACGAATAAAACGTGATTTTGTTAATAGTATTACACGCGTGATGAATATGGACATTGCTAATCAAAATAAAACATTAGAAGCTGCAGCTAAGCATTTAAGAAGTATTAGTGTGTTAGAAAACATGATGGAAGTTGAAAAACTACCAAAAACCCTTCAAGAAGCTATTAAATTAAGAAAGAAATACCCAGAATCAAGTTTGAGAGAACTCTCAGAAAAAAGTGAGGATATGTTTAATAAAACGATTTCAAAGTCGGCATTAAATCATCGATTTAGAAATATTCATGAGTTAGCAGAAAAAATTATCCGTGATTTAAATGAGTAGTTCTATTGGAATTGATATTGTAGAATTTGAAGAAATTAAGGAACGTTTAAGTGATAAATTTATCCATAGGATTTTAAGTGAAAGAGAACTTGAAAAGTACAATTCAATCACACATACAAAACGTAAAATATCATATTTAGCTGGTCGTTTTGCAGCTAAAGAAGCATATACTAAGGCTTACAAGCAATTTGACACACCGTTAAATTTTAAAGATGTAACAGTTTTAAACGATCAAACAGGGGCACCTTATATAGTTTCGACATATCGACCAAAAGATACTGTCTTAATTAGTATTAGTCATTCAAGAAACTTTGCAGTCGCTATGTGTAGTATTGAAGAGTAGAGTAAACCTTTGTGTTTCTCTCTTTTCTTTTTAAATGATTTAATCACTTGCATTTAAGCCGTATCTTTATTAAAATAGTTAAGAAATAGGAGTGATAATAATGACACCAAGAAATTCATCAAGAAATAAACAAGGAGATAAATTTTGAAGTATTTAATATATGGATTTGGCGGGATATTTATTGCATTAATCGCAAGTGTTTTTATTTTCAATGCAGTAGATGATTCGCTAGACTATGATTCATTTAAACACATTTCAAGTTATGAAGAGTTTCCACAAATGCCAGAAGAGACCTATGTTATTTATTGGTATGGGGAAAATTGTGGCTATTGTACCCAAATCAAAGTTGATGTGTTAGAGTTTGCAGATAGTAACCAAGCTGATTTAAAAGTTTATTTATCTGAAAGCAGTTCAACTGCGGGGAGTCCCAGTTCGGTATTAGATCCGTTTGATGGCATAACATTAACGGGAACACCCACAATGATATTTGTTAGAAACAACGTGGTAATTGATTTGCAAGTGGGTTCTGACAAAGTCTTATTAATGATGGAACAAATAAATAATGGAACATATCCGTTTTTAGCGAATTAACCATTACTCATGTATTGGAGGAGTTAATATGGAAATTAATAATGAATTAGTATTAGAAATAACGAACAAACTTGATATCACTAACAAGCAAGTTAGAACTGTTTTAAATCTTTTAGACGAGGGGAATACAGTACCATTTATTGCACGTTATCGTAAAGAACAAACCGGTGCTTTAGATGAAGAACAAATTAGAGATATCAATAAAGAATATGAATATAAAGTTAACTTACTAGATCGTAAAGAAGATGTTATTAGATTAATTGATGAAAAAGGTATGTTAACAGAGGAATTAAAACAAGAAATTCTTGCTGCAAAAAAATTGGTTGATGTTGAAGACTTATACCGTCCATTCAAAGAAAAGAAAAAAACAAAAGCAACCGAAGCAATCAAACAAGGATTAGAACCACTAAAAGACTATATTGTTACCTTCCCAGAAGAAGGCGACCTTAAAGAGAAAGCGACAGAATTCATTACAGAAGATGTTCCAAGTGTTGAAAAAGCAATTGAAGGGGCATTGTTTATTGTTGCTGAAGAAATTAGTGATAATAGTGATTATCGTAAATGGATTAGACGCTATACATACAACAATGCACAACTCATTACTAAGAAAAAGAAAAAAGCAGATGATCCTCGCAATACATACAAGATGTATTACGATTATGAAGAACCATTAAAGCGCGTAAAGTTGTATCGTGCTTTAGCTATTAATCGGGCAGAAAAAGAAAAAATAATTACAGTCAAAGTTGACATTGATACAGAGGCATTTTTTAATTATTTAGAACGACAATATATTAAGAATAATGATTCAATTGTTGTTGATTATGTTAAAGAAGCTATACAAGATGCGTATAAAAGACTAATAGCACCATCTATTGAACGTGAATTACGAAGTAATTTATCAGAACGTGCAGATGATAATGCGATACACATCTTTAGTGAAAACTTAAGAAGTCTGTTATTACAACCTCCAATGAAGGGGAAAATGGTCTTAGGTGTCGATCCTGCCTTTAGAACAGGATGTAAACTTGCCGTTGTAGATGAAATGGGTAAATTTCTAAACAAAGATGTTATATATCCACATCAAAAACACAAAGGTGAAAAAGTGTCACAAGAACGTCGTAATAAAGCTGGCTTCAAAGTAGCAAACATGATTAAGAAGTATGATGTTGATATCGTGGCTATCGGGAATGGGACTGCTTCACGAGAAACTGAACGATTCATGATAAATGTCATAAAATTTGTTGAAAAAGAAATGAAAAAACAAATTTATTATTTAATTGTTAATGAAGCAGGCGCTTCTGTTTACAGTGCAAGTGAGCTTGCTAAACTAGAATTTCCTAAATTAGAAGTTGAAGAACGTAGCGCTGTCAGTATTGCTAGAAGATTACAAGATCCACTAAGTGAACTTGTAAAAATCGATCCAAAAAGTATTGGTGTTGGGCAATACCAGCATGATGTTAATCAAACAAATTTAAGTGATTCACTAGATTTTGTTGTTGAGACCGCTGTTAACCGTGTAGGTGTTAATGTCAATACAGCTAGTGAACAGTTACTGAAATACGTGGCAGGTCTTGATTCAAGACAAGCTAAGAATATTGTCGAATATCGTGAAAAAAATGGTGAATTTAAAAGTCGTGAAGAATTAAAAGAAGTTCCTTACCTAGGAGATAAGTCATACCAACAAGCCATTGGATTTTTGCGTGTTATTGATAGTGACAATCCTTTTGATAAAACTGAAATTCACCCTGAAAGTTATGAGTTAGCTAAACGCGTGATGGACGAATTAAATCTTGAAGCACAAGATATAGGAGATCCCATTCTTAAACTTAAATTAAGGGACATAAGCTCTAAAACATTATCGCTTAAATTAGATGCGGGTGAACATACAATAGATGATATTATCCAGTCTTTTGTAGCACCACTAAGAGATCCTCGTGATGATGTTCCTAAACCTATCTTACGCAATGACGTATTAAAACTGAATGATTTAAAAGTAGGTATGGAATTAAAAGGAACGGTACGTAATGTTGTTGATTTTGGTGCATTTGTTGATGTGGGTGTAAAAGACGATGGACTTGTGCATATTTCACAACTCCAAAAAGGATTTGTAAAACATCCTCTAGATGTTGTTTCTGTTGGCCAAATTGTTATTGTTTGGGTAAAAGATATTGACTTAAAAAGACATCGCCTCCAACTAACGATGATTAGAGAAAATGTACCTCAATAATTATTGAATTAATAGCTTAATAGCATTGACAGTTAGCTCAAAATATTATATTATATAAGGGCTAACTTATGGAGTAGTACTCAAGTGGCTTAAGAGGTGCCCCTGCTAAGGGTATAGGTCGTTTACGCGGCGCGAGAGTTCAAATCTCTCCTACTCCGCCAGTTTAAATTTAAAACGGACAATTTTTTGTCCGTTTTTTTTATTGGTTGACAAATTAAAAATAATTTTGTTATAATTAAAAAGCAGTCAAATCTGGCCCGTTGGAGAAATGGTTAACTCACATGCCTTTCACGCATGCACTTATGGGTTCGAACCCCGTACGGGTCACCAGATTATAACCTAAAACAAGTCTTTATGACTTGTTTTTTTAATTTTTCTTTGTATTATTAAGGTAGAGGTGGAGGTTATGCTTAAAACAATAATTAAAAAGTTATTAGTTGTATTAATAATTTTGTTTTCTGTTTTCTTAGTTGTTTTTGTGAGGTTTGATATTCCTACAAGTAAGCTAGAAGCATTATATTTTACAAAACATTCAAACTACATTGATTTGACAATTAGTGATTTAAATGATGAACCTCTTTCAATACAATTACATTATCAAGATTTAGGAGAAACAACTGATCCAGTTGTCGTTCTTATACATGGGACATTTTCCTCATCACATACCTTTTCTGTATGGGCTGAGAAACTTGTTGAAGAGGGGTATAGGGTTGTGATACCTGATTTACCTTATTATGGGTTATCTAGTAAATTCAATGACAATATTACAAGTTATAGACGAAGTTCTGAAACAATTATTGCATTGTTAAATCATCTAGAAGTTACAGAATTTCATCTTGCTGGTAACTCGCTTGGGGGAGCTGTTGCTTGGTTTTTAGCGAGTGAGCATCCTAGTCGTATCAATACCCTTACTTTGATTGATGCTGTATATCCAAATCGCGAAGTTGAAGAGACAAGAAGAGAAGGATTGTCTAAAATTACACAATATAATATTGTAGCCAATCCTCTCAGTAAATTAACCCCTAAATTTTTAGTAAGAAAAGCTTTAGAAAGTGCATATGGTAATCCTAATCGTCTGAAGGATGAAACATTAGACCGTTATTATAATTTATTAAGAAAAAGCGGGACTAGAAAAGCAATTATGACCATCCAACGAGAACCTGAACCATCCTTTACGTATGTAGAACGTTTAGAATCATTATCGATGCCTATTTTTCTTATGTGGGGAAAACAAGATAGTTGGATTCCAATAGATACAGTTTCTTTGTTTAAGGAGACCTGTGACATTCCTAGTAGTCATATTTATATCTATTCATCATTAGGGCATGTCCCAATGGAAGAATCGCCAAGTGTAACAGTTTTAGATTACATTCAAATTATTAAAAGATAAAATAAGAATTTGATAGACTTTTCACATCTTTTTTGATAAGATATGTATGGTCTGGAGGATTAGCTCAGTTGGGAGAGCACTTGCCTTACAAGCAAGGGGTCACTGGTTCGAGCCCAGTATTCTCCACCAGTAAAATTCATATCCTAGAAAACATATCTACTAAAAGTTGTAGGTGTTTCTGGGATTTTTTTCTATATGATTTGTAGTTAATTATATAATTGTCTTAATGATGGTATTTTCGGAAAAATAATAAGAAATAAGAGATATATCAAAAAAAGTTATAAATTTCATAGATGAGTATAAAAATTACATCGATAAGAGAGTATACAGATTTTAAACAACCTGTATTGTTTTTATTTAACAAAGAAAACAATAAAAAAAGTTTTCTGTAAACTTATATTGCTTTTTATATGTGATTTAAATGATATAATTATATATAGGAGGTTAAGGGAGTAGTAGTTATCTAAAACCCCTTAAGTGATTTATATGGAAAATAAAAATATTACATCTGCCTTTAGAGTTTCAATCATTTACCTATTATTTAGCGCATCTTGGATTTTTTTATCAGATTATATCTTATTGGTTGTGATCGATGATGTTTATCAATATAGATATACATCAACAATAAAAGGGTTATTTTTTATCGTGATTTCTGCTTTGATTATCTATTATTTGGTAAAAAGAGAAGTTTCTCTTATAAAAAAAGCTGAAGATAATATAGTGCAGTTAGAAAACTTTGATTTACTTACAGGGGTACATAATAGAAGTAGTTTTGATCAAGAATTAAACCGTATTTATTCACAGGAGATTGAAGCATCTATTCTTATTACTGATATTAATGGGTTAAAATTAATAAATGAGTTTTATTCCTCAGAATATGGGGACAAACTACTTTCAAGTTATGCAGAAATCTTAAAAGATAGCTTATCTGATGAGACTTTCATTGCGCGCGTTGGCGGCGATGAGTTTTGTGTCATTTTTTATCATACTAAGAAAAAACATATCGAAAATATGATTGAAAAAATTAGAAAAAATTTAGATTATAATATATTCAAAGATATAGAACTGACTGTAGCTATGGGATTTAGTACGACGTCTGATTCTAAAAATATTTATTCTACGCTGTCATATGCTGAAGATAGTATGCTTAAAAATAAATTGTTATTAGTTAAAAGTGCGAGTAGTTCACTTGTTAAATCTTTAAAAACATCCTTGTTTGAGCGTAGTGATGAAACTGAGCAACACGCATCACGAATGGAAAAACTTTGCGCACAATTAGGGTATAAATTAGATTTAAAAACAAATGACATCAATGATTTAAAATTATTTGCTATCTTACATGATATAGGTAAAATTGGTATTGATGATAGTATTTTAAAAAAGCCTGGAAAACTGACTAAAGTAGAATATAATAAAATGAAACAGCATCCTATTATTGGATATAAAATCGCAAGCGGTGTGCCCCAATTAGAAGCTATTTCTTATTATATATTAACACACCATGAACGGTGGGATGGGACAGGGTATCCAAAAGAACTAAAAGGGGAAGAAACTCCATTATTATCTAGAATTTTAGCTGTTGTAGATGCGTATGATGCAATGTCTAATGATCGTATTTATCGAAAAGCATTATCTGAAGAAAAAACAATTCAAGAATTAATTGATAATCGTGGAAAACAATTTGATCCGGCTATTGTAGATGTCTTTTTGGATATAATTAGATAGAAACCAAAAGATTATTTAAAAGTCATTACCGTTGTTTGTTTGACAAATACCATAGATGTAGTATAATTAAAGTATCAAATCAAAACTATAGAGATTTCATTTCTATGGTGTTGATATTTGATAAAGCCAAAGCAGGAGCAATCTTGTGACGGAAAGCTATAGGGTCTCACTGAGAAGGATCTCACCGAGATAGCCAGTTACCTGATGTTAACCCCCATAGGAGTGGTTAAGATGAAAAACATCTTAAAAAGTCTAGTTTTGATTTTTTTAATTTTTTCAACAACAACATCTATTTATGCAAGTGTTGTAAAAGATGATAATGTTTATATCAATGAAACATCTGATAGCTACATTATCAATGAAACATTAATTAGTGATAGCAAGAGCACGTTGATCCCTTCTAATCAAGTTCGTACAGTGAATGATGTACATACTATACAGTATGAATATGAACTGATTGTTAAAGATGGTTTGGTGTTGGATGCTGAAATAATTGATTTAGTATTTTCTAATTCAACTGTAACAGAAGCTAATCTTGAAGCTATTTTCAATTTCCATATCGACATAGAAACAGTAGAATCATTAGATTATTCAGAGCATCTTTTTGAGGGTAAAGAATCAGCAATCCGTGTGATTGTTTCATTAAGTATTTCCATGAACGAGCCAAGCACCCACGAGTTGTACCAACAACTGGCTGGTGGACAACTGATGTTTAATGTATCATTTTATGCAAATTAACCTAATTCTTTAAGAGTATTCTCTAAATATATATTATTTCTTTATATTAAAAGGACTAGATTTTAAAATCTAGTCCTTTTTCTCATTTTTAGCATCAAATAGTAACTTTTTAATATATTTGTACACAAAGTAAATGACGAAACCATTTACTATTAGTAATCCGACAAAGATAGGATCCCTTAACAGATATATTAACCGACCAATTTTAGGAATCTTAAAAAGATAAACTCCTTCGACATCATTGTAGCTGATATCTATAACATTGCCATCTGCATCAGTCCAAACATCAGGATTTTCGGCAGTCGATTCACCCTGTGTTTTGTAGATTGTCTCATTCTCAGAATTAATAATTATTTCGTCAACATAGTGCGTTACATAACTTTTTGAATCAACTTCTGGAATATAGACTTTAAACGTAATGATATCAGATACTTGTATGTCTTCTTTATCGACCTTTTTAATAACAACCATATCATACACATTTATTTTAGGCTCCATGCTATCTGATATAACAACGAATGTACGAAAGCCTAATATATCTGTACTTTTATTTGGAAAAAACACTGTAATGACAATATAACTAATTAATAGTGTGTAAATTAAATATATGAAGAACTTACCAATGTGTTTTTTCATCTAGACACCTCAAATTCGCTTTTTTGGTTCCTTTACATGGAGGATAAAATAAGTATAATAAGCCGCTAGAATAAAAATGTGACTAAACACAAGTAAGATATATCCTCTAGTAAACATAGCTGTGTGATAAATTGTTCCAAAGATATTTGCTTTCTTAATGTATGTTCCATATATATTGTTATAAGAAATGTTGTTGTTTGAAACTTCATCATAAGTGACTGTTATTTCTTTGGTTGTTTCATTTATATCGATGATTTTCTCTACCCAGTATTCATTGGTACTAAAATCATCATAGATTATGACTAAATCACCAATAGTTGCGTTATTTAAGTTGAATTCCTTGATTTTAATAACGTTGGTATACAATGTTTCATTCACATCTTGTTCAGGTGTGATGGCGCTTATATAAGATATGTTCATTATTTTATAATTATAATCGTTATCATAAAAAAATAAGCTCATAATAGAAATATTTACGACTGAGAGTACTAAAATACCTAAAAATATAAAATGGGTAGTTTTGGTCTTTTTTATTTTTAAGTATAATAATTTAAGTTTTTGCTTGATATTATTTTTATTTTTAGACATTTTAAAAACCTATTCCTTAACTTCATTCCCTTGTTTAATTAGATATACGACACCAACAATAACGCCTATATTGACTATCATTGCAGCAATACCAAAAGGACTTTTTAAAAACTCACTAACATAACCTAATTTTGGAATATGAAACCAGTAAGTACCAATTACATCGTCCTCATTAAGGAACCATGTGTCAGGAACGGCATTGTTCATGTTGTCATAATGTCTATTCGTCCTAATAACTCTATTTTCATCAGTTCCAGTTATAGAATAAATATAATGGGTTACAATTTCTTTTGTGCCATCATAATTAATATCTGCATTAAAAGTTATAATATCGCCTTCTTCTGCGTTATCTATTTTAAAGCGTTTCACAACAACGATATCATTTACATCTAATACAGGTTCCATACTTTCAGTAATAACGTTATAGGGCTTAGCACCAAAGACTTTTATAGTAAGTTTAGGCATAAACAATTGAAAAAGAATATATATGATCAATATTGCGATTAAAATAGCTGATCCAAATATAGTTATATTTTCTTTTATTTGTGAATTTTTCATCATTAAGGACCTCCTAAGTTTCTTTAAGGATATTATAGCATAAAAAAAATAAATAGGCACGGATTTATATGTGCCTATTTATTTGTGTATTTAGTTAACTGTAGTTTGAGTCCAGTTACTTCTCCAACCTTTAGCAATTTCTGGTTCTTCATTTGTATTTGTCTTTTTAGCTTCATAATAAGATCCGTTATACTCAACAACATCACCTGAATAATAGGTTGTTGTACTGTCCCAAATTGGAATAAAATTCCATGAGCTAACTGTTACAGTACCAGTAGTAGTTTGTTGAGTAGATGAAATACTTGAAGCCCAATACGCATAAGAATTATCAGTGACAAACGTAGCACCAAAAAGTGTCAGTAGCAAAGTAGATACTAACAGTAATTTCTTTTTAATACTCATTTTATCACCACCTTAAATATTAAGTTTATTTTCTAATTATTAGTTGGCTGATGCTGTAAATGTAACATCAAATGTTAAGTCGTTTCCAGCAACTTGGCTGTATGTAGTTGAATCAGTTGGTTCATTTGTAAATTCAACATTGATAATAACATTTTGTGATACACCTTCAGTGATTGCTCCGGAACCTGATGTTATTGTTACTGTAAACATATCTGTTACAGCAGTCCCAGTAAGTGTACCAATAGCATAATTGGAAATTGTTACATTTAAATTTCCGACGATTCCATCTGCACCTGCTTGATCGGCAGTCCAAGTAACTGGGAACGTTAAGTCAAGATTATTAACTTTTGTTGCATCTTCAAATCCAACAGGTACCAAATTGCCGTTTAAATCAGATTGAGCAGTTACCGTTACAGTAGTTGTAACTTGTTCACCAGTACCAACAGTAACAGTCCCACCAACAGTATTAGTTCCGTCTGTTACACTACTTGCCCAATAAGCAAATGTTCCGGTTGTAACTACTAGCGCTAACATTACTAATAACGCTATTCCTAATTTTTTTGTTTTCATTTTTTATTCTCCTTTTAATTTTTTTAATTTATTTTTTATATTTTATCAATTCTGTGAATTGTCGTTGCTAGAAATTTCTTTTACTTCTAATTCAAAATTTAGTGTGAATGTTATGGTCTTACCTGTTATTGTTTGATAAGCTAACTCAGAGTCTTCCACATTCACAAGGGATTCATCTAAGTTTTTCCCTACAACTTCTTCTTCATCAAATGGTTCTTCTAGTCTTACTGTAACATAAATTGTTAAAGCTTCATTAAAGAGATCTAACTGAGCTTCGCTACCTAAACCCATAATTGATATATCTACAAGATGGCTATAAGTATCAGAACCATCAATTAAAATATCAACAGCTCGTATATTTAAATTAACAGTATTTATTAGTTCTCGAGAAACACTTACTTCATATTCAAGTTGGACTTCTTCAACATCTTGAACACTTATAATGTATCCTTCTGGGACTAAATGAAGATTACTTTCAGAATAGATATCGTCAACTATTATTTCAATAGGTTCTCCTATCTTTACGATTTCTACATCTCTGGAAACATTAACTTCTCTCCAATAAGCAAACGCAGAACCTGATGTAAAGATAAACCCTATTAATAATATAGCTACTGTACTGATCTGAACAAATCTCCGTGTAATCATCTGATCACTTCCAATCATAATTAAAGTCTGTATATAGCAATAAAAAAACCAGCTACCATAAAAATACGTGGTAACTGGCTACCATTTTACAGGCCCTATAGTTTTGCGATCGCTTGAATTTCTTCAAGAATGCCTTTTCCTTCTTTAATTTTTTGTTCATTATGTTTATAGGGTAGAATAATATAAATGTCAAGGACTTTAAATAAAAAAAGTCAATAAAAAATTTATTTGAGTATTGACAAGAGACGTATCAAACAATATTTATTTCCCTTATAATAGTAATCATTATTACTTAAATATAAAGATTATAAAAAAAATAACAAAAGTGGTCAATTTTTTTACTTGCTGGGATATTGCTGATATAAGGGATATTCCTTTAACTCTTAAAGTACTCTAATTGGTTTGTTTAATGGTAATAATAAAAGTTTCGAAAGATTTTTATTAATTATATTTTTGTGTAAGATGTTATTTTTATTAAAAAAAATGATATAATATAATTATAAAAATGAAAGGAAGCGATATGTATGGAAAAAACATCTTTAAAAAGTTTAAGAAAATTCAATATCATTATGGGTGCATTTCATTTAGTTCAAGGTATTCTTATGATTATTCTTGGATTAGTTCTTAGTGATCTTGGAGATTTTAAAATGCAACTTTATCAGCATTATTTAACATTTGTTGAAACAGGACCTGGACAAGGATACTTAGCTTTTGCACGAACCGAGGCATTTACGTTACCATTTTTTGTTTTAGTTGCTATGTTTCTATTAATTTCTGCAATAGCACATGCTTTAATCTCACTGCCAGAGAAATTTAATACTATCTATAATAAAGATCTAGAAAAAGGTATTAATAGATTTAGATGGTTTGAGTATGCACTTAGTTCATCAATTATGATAGTCCTTATAGCATATTTATTTGGTGTATGGGATATCGCATCACTTATTTTGATTTTTCTTGTTAATGCATCAATGAATTTATTTGGTCTTGTGATGGAACAATTAAACTCAGGTAAAGAAAAAGAAGATGTTAATTGGGGACCATTTATTTGGGGAAGCATTGCAGGCTTGGCACCATGGATAGCTATTATTTTGTATATGACAGGCGCTTCACCAGAAGCAACCGCTGAGACACCTTGGTTTGTCTGGGCGATTGTTATTACGTACTTCATTGCATTTAACTCATTTCCTGTAAATATGATTTTCCAATATTTAAAAAAAGGAAAATGGAAAAATTATTTATACGGAGAACGCGGATACATTATTTTAAGTTTGGTAGCTAAATCAGTCTTAGCATGGTTGGTTTTAGTTGGTGCATTACAGCCATAATAATTAGCATCATTTAAATTTGATAAGACAACATTTCAATTTTGAAATGTTGTCTTTTTCTATATTGTATTTAATAATTAATAATTTGTTGTATAATTAATTTATATTAGGTGGTGAGAACATGGCAAAAACATATAACATTATATTAGTTGATGATGAAGATGAAATTAGAGGTAGAATTGCTTCAAAAATATCATCGGATATAGGATTTAATATAGTTGGATCTGCAGGGAATGGTCATGATGCATTAGAACTTATTGAAGAGAAAGATGTCGATGTTGTTTTAACAGACATTAAAATGCCTTTTGTTGATGGGATTGAGTTAACAAGGATTATTCGTCGTGATTATCCGATGATCAAGGTGGCATTTATTACGGGGTATGATGAATTTAATTATGCAAAAGAAGCTGTTTCTCTACAAGTTGATAATTATATCATGAAACCCATCAGCTCAAAAGAAATTAATATGTTTTTAAAAGATTTAAAAAAGAATCTTGATAGTGATTATAAACAAATGAAAGACATTATGGTTATGAAAGAGAAATATGAAGAACTACTACCAATTATTGGGGATAGTTATTTAAGTTCTTTGATTAATTTAGATAAAATTAGTGAAGAAGGGATTAAAAAGTTAAGTTTATATGGGATTGATGTATCAAATCAATCAAATTTTACTACTGCTTTAGTCAGTGTTAATTCAAAAAAGACTTCTTTAAAATCTATAGAGAGAATTAAAATTAATACAAATGAAATGTTTAAAAAGGTGTTCAAATCAATCCCCTTTAAACATACGTTACTAGTAGCAGACGGGATTGTGTTTATTTTTTCTCTTGAAACATATGAAAAAAACAAAGCTGATGAATTATTATTTGAATTATCACAATCCTCTAAAGAATTTTTAGAATCAGGACTACTTATAGGTGTGTCAAATAAGTATTCCAATTTTGAAGCATTTCCCAAATCCTACAATCAAGCTAAAAGAGCGTTAAGTTATGCGAATTTATTTAATTATAACAACATTGTTTTCGCTGAAGAACTGTATAACGCTGAGATTAAACAATCATTTATTTCTATAAGTGATTTTAATTCATTTGATCGTTTGATTCAGTATGGTAAAGAAGAAATGATTAAAGAGAAAACAAATGAGTTAAAAGAACGTATTATACAAGATAAAAGTAAATATATTAGAGAATATGTCATAATTGAATTATCAAGTTTATTAATTAATTTAGCTGAACAAGCAAAAATTCCGTTGGATGAAATAACAAATATTGATTTAGTAAGCGAGTTAAACATTTATACGCGTTATGAAGAAATGATTGATTATTTCCTTGATATCATTTTAAAGATTCGTGAACAGGATACACGTAAGCAACTATCACATAGTGAGGAATTAACACAAAGAGCGATAGATTACATTAAGCAAAATTACCCAGATCCATCTATGTCGCTTGAACAATTAAGCCAGGAATTAAATGTTTCAATATCATATTTAAGCATGTTGTTTAAAAAGCATAGTGGATACACGTTTAGTAAGTACTTAATAAAAATGCGAATGGATAAGGCGAAAGAACTTCTTAAAACATCCGACTTAAAGATTGTCGATATCTCAGTTAAGGTAGGGTATAAAGATGTTTATTATTTTAGTCATAGTTTTAAAAAAGTAACTGGTTCATCTCCAAGGGAGTATCGTAATCATGAAATGGTTTAAACAATTAAGCATTGACAGAAAGCTTAATTATGCTGTAATTTTATTGTTGTCTACCGCATTGTTGTTCGCGAGCGCGTTTATCTATATAAATACATACAATACAGTTGATGAAATTGTAGAAGCAAACTCTAAAGAGATTAATAAACAAATCATTTTAAATTATGAAAACTATTTTAATGATGTTAGAGATCTTGCGAATTACATTGAATTAAAAACCAAAGAAGTTGAAATTGCGAATCAAGAAAGTTTACATGAAATATATAGTAATGTTGCAACATTAAATAGTGACACAATTACGATTAGTTTAGTAAAGATGGATGGTACAATTGCTGCAACAAGTAAACTAAACTATTCAGCTTATGAGGATTTAACAGAACGTTATTGGTTTGATCGGGCAATTGATAACGAAGAAGTGTATTTCTTTTCAACACCCCATCCACAAGATGTCTTTGTTGATAGTAATGAACAAGTAATTAGTGTATCTAAACAAATTGATTATTATGAATATTCACAAAAATACTCAGGTGTTTTATTAATTGAATTAAGTACTGAACAAATAGACACCCTTGCTAAACAAACCAATTTAGGTGAAAATGGACATCTAATTATTATTAGCGATAAAAATCAATTGATTTATTCTTCGACAGACAAATGTCAAAATTCTACCTGTGATAGTAACGTTATAGCTAGAAAAATCATTATCGGTGGCGATTTTGTATCAATTGATGGTACAGATATGTATGTGAGTATTAATACGATACATGGAACAAGGTGGCGTATCGCGACGTTTATTAATGTTGATTTGATTGGAAGTTCAAAAATATCGATATTTTTTCTTTTATCAACCGTCTTGGTTGTAACAATTTTCATTTCAACATTAATAGCTTCTATATTAACAAAGCAAATAACAAGACCCTTAAATAAATTAAAAGAGCACATGACTGATATACAACATAGTGATCATCTATATAAAGAAGTTGAAGTACGTGGACAAAAAGAAGTTGTAATCTTAGCTGCGGCTTATAATGAGATGATTAAAGAAATTAGAGGATTAATGAATCAACTTGTTGATGAACAAAATGAAAAACGTAAAACAGAATTGATTGCGCTTCAAACACAAATTAATCCACACTTTTTATATAACACACTTGATTCTATTATTTGGCTTTCAGAACAAAATGATAACGAACATGTTATAGAAATGGTTATGGCACTTAGTCGCTTCTTCAGAATAAGTATTTCAAGAGGAAAAGATATTATTACGATTGATAAAGAAATTCAACATGCCAAATATTACTTAAAAATTCAAACAATTAGATATTCTAATAAATTTGAATATACTGTAAACGTTGAAGAATCAATCAAAGATAAAAAAGTTGTTAAACTTATATTGCAGCCTATTATCGAAAATGCCATACATCATGGAATTAGCACAGAGTTTAAAGGTCAAATTGATATTTCTGTATATAAAAAAGATGGGTTTATCTATTTCGAGGTTATGAATAATGGGTATGGATTAACTGATGAACAAATAGAAGAGATTTATGAAAAGATACAGAATGATAACCATGAAAGTATTGGTCTTAAAAATGTTGTACAGCGTCTAAAGTTATATTATGGAGAACGCTCAGGAATACATATAAAGAGTGTTTTAGATGAAAGTACAACGATTCAGATATACTTCCCACTAGAAAAAGGATGATACAATGAAAAAGTTAATTATAGCGTTTCTATTTATATCACTTGGGTTATTTCTAACAGGTTGCAGAACAAAAGAAGTCGAAGTTCCACTTATTATTTACGACTACGATGATCTTTATATGCAGCAATTTGAAGAGCTAATTTATGATAATAAAAATTATAATTCATATCGTTTTGAATCATATGATTCAAAAAACTCACAAATCATTCAAAACGATATCATAAATGATGTCTTTTTGGATAACCCACGTGTTATTATTGTTAATCCTGTAGATCGTCTAGGTGTTTATCCAATAATTGAAAAAGCAAAAGAAAAAGATGTGCCTATTATTTTTATTAATAGAGAACCACTGAAAGAAGATATGTATTCTTACGATCAACTATTTTATGTTGGCGCTAAACCAGAACAATCAGCTATTTTTCAAGCAGATATTATTATTGATTTATTCGGAGGAAATTCTTATTATTTAAATGAACTAGATAAAAACAATGATAATAATATCCAATGTGTTATTTTAAAAGGAGAACCTGGTCACCAAGATGCAGAAATAAGAACGGAAAGAGTTGTTCAAGAATTAACTGACCGCGGATTCCATATAGACATACTAATTATTGAAGAAGCCTATTTTTCACAAGAGATAGCAAAAGAAAAGATGACAGATTTATTAGTTGAATTTGGTAATACAATAGAATTAGTCATTTCAAATAATGATGCGATGGCCATTGGCGCTATTGAAGTCTTAAAAGAAGAAGGGTATTTTGTTGATGAGAATGATAATGGTGTGATAGATAGAGACACAGAAACTTGGATGCCAGTAGTAGGGATTGATGGGCTACCAATTGCCTTAGAGTTAATTGATCAAGGGTATCTCTCAGGGACAGTCTTAAATGATTCAAAATCAATGGCATTAGCAATTAATGAGCTTACAAATGCCTTAGTGACTGGAGAAAAACTAAGCGATATTATGAGTGATTTAGAGGATGATAAATACATTTGGATTGATTATAAAAAATATACGCCAAATGACAAATAATAAAAATCTATAAAAAACATCATATATAAACACATTAACTTAAAAGCGTTTTCATGATAGACTGTATGTAACAAAAATGGTTTTAAAAAAATAGGAGGAATTATGAAAAAATTATTTTTATTATTTGTTGCCGCTCTATTTGTTGCGTCATTAAGCGCATGTGGTGGTAACCAAGTTGACATTGGTATCGTATTACCAACTCAAAATGAGGAACGTTGGACACAAGATCAAGAACGTTTCAAATCGTATTTAGACGACACAGATTACAGTTATGAAATCTTATTCTCAGAAGGAGATTCACAAGTTGAAGCATCAAATATTGATACATTAATCTCAAAAGGGATGGATGTATTAATAATTACTGCTCATGATAGTGAAGCTGCTAAAACTGCCGTACAAAATGCAATTGATGAAGGTGTAAAAGTTATTGCTTATGACCGTCTAATTGATTTAGAAGGCGTATCATTCTATGTTACATTCGATTCAATGGTTGTTGGGAATCAACAAGCACAATTCTTAATTGACAATGCAGAAGGTACTGGAAATGAATTATATCTATACTCAGGTGGAACATGGGAATCAAATGCACCATTATTCTTCCGTGGAGCTTGGGAAGTACTACAACCAAAAATTGCTGATGGAACATTTGTTGTTATGAATGCACCTGCACACGCTGATTACATTAATCAAGCTGAATTAACTACAGAAGAAGCGCTTGAAATCATGACACAAGTTGATACAGACTGGGATCCAGCTGCAACTACTACATTAGCTCAAAACCATGTCTCTACATTTGTGCCTGCTGATAATGATACAACAGCATATATTTTAGCACCAAATGATTTCACATCACGTGCTATTAGAGCTGAATTTATCAGTGTTTATGATGAAGTTATCATTACAGGACAGGATGCAGACAGATTATCAATCAAATCAATTCAAGATGGTAAACAATCTATGACAGTACTTAAAGATGTTCGTACATTAGTAGATAATGCATTTAACATTGCAGACAAATTAATGAAAGGTGAAAGCCTTCCAACTGCTACTCACTTCTACGGTGAAAACGATGTACCTGCTGTACCAACAGAAGTTGTTGTTGTTACACAATCTAATTTAGAAGCCGCTATTATTGAATCAGGATATTATACACAAGAAGAAATTAACGACGCAGGTCAATAGAAGTTAAAAATATGGAATTGGTGGCATTAACTAATGCCACCAATTTTCTTATTAATTTATTATCTATTGTTTGATAGTCATCCTGTATCAAACAATATGTAATAGAATTGGAGGAACACGATGTCAGATCATATTTTAGAAATGAAGAATATTACAAAAACATTTCCTGGTGTTAAAGCACTAGATAATGTAAATTTCCAAGTTGAACAAGGAGAAATTCATTTTTTAGTTGGAGAAAATGGTGCAGGTAAGTCGACACTTATGAAAGTACTTAGCGGAATTTATCCAACAGGTAATTACTCAGGACAAATTATATTTAACGGTGAAGTACAAGATTTTAGAAGTATTGCTGAATCAGAAGCTGCAGGACTGGCCATTATTAACCAAGAATTAGCTTTGGTGCCTGAAATGTCTGTTTATGAAAACATCTATCTTGCACATGAAATAACTAAAAGAAAAATTATTGATTGGAATCAGACCATTCATATGGCTGATAAACAATTAAAGAAAGTAAAACTTAATGTAAATCCTGGTAATAAAGTCAAAGACCTTAATGTTGGACAACAACAACTCGTTGAAATTGCTAAAGCGTTAAGTAAAAACGTTACATTACTTATATTAGATGAACCAACAGCTGCCCTAAATGAGAATGATAGTGAGAACTTACTGAATTTATTAGTTGAGTTAAAAAAAGAAGGCGTTACTTCGATTATGATTTCTCATAAATTAAAAGAAGTTACAGCAATCGCAGATAGTTGTACTGTTATCCGTGATGGATTAACAATTTCAACACTTAGAAAAGAAGAAATTAAGGAAGAACGTATTATTAAAGATATGGTAGGACGAGAAATCGATAATATTTTTCCACAACGTCCAAAATATAAACCAAGAGAGGTTGTTCTCGAAACAAAAAACATCAATGCCTATGATTTTGCTTCAAGCAAACAAGTTGTCAAAGATGCTAACATTTCCTTAAGAAAAGGCGAAGTTGTCGGTTTAGCTGGGCTTATGGGTGCGGGAAGAAGTGAACTTGCATTATCAATATTTGGGAACCCACGAGACTATGAACGTACTGGAGACCTTTTCTTACATGGAAAAAAAGTCAACTTTAATCATCCTGGCGAAGCTTTAAAGTCAGGGGTTGTATATGTATCAGAAGATCGTAAATCTGAGGGATTAATTTTACGTCAAGACGTTAAACAAAACATCTCAATTGCTAATTTAAGATCTTTATCCAAACACGGTGTTATTGACAAGAATGAAGAAATTATTGTCGCTGAGAAATATCGTAAAGACATCAATATTAAAACCCCATCTATAGAACAAACTTTAGAAAACTTAAGTGGTGGAAATCAACAAAAAGTTTCGGTTAGTAAAGGATTATTTTCTAACCCTGATATTTTGATTCTAGATGAACCCACTAGAGGAATTGATGTTGGTGCAAAATTCGAAATATATACATTAATTAATGAATTGATTAATCAAGGTATGAGTATTATTATGATTTCTAGTGAATTACCAGAATTACTAGCAATGAGTGATAGACTCTATGTTGTAGCTGAAGGAAAAATTACAGGCGAATTATCCAAAGAAGAAGCTACACAAGAAAATGTAATGAAATTGGCTACTTTATAGGAGGAAATAATGAGGATTTTTAATGATTTATGGCAAAAAATCAAAGATAAAATTGGTGATTATAGAAAGTACATTGTTAGATTTTTTAGTGACTTATGGGTTGTTTTTAGGAATAATATTCGTGATTATGGGATGTATATTGCTCTAGTAACAATCTTTATATTTTTCACAATTACGACCAGCGGGTTATTTTTAACACCAAGAAACGTATTTAATTTAATTCAGCAAACAGGATATATAGCTGTTATGTCTGTGGGTATGACACTTATTATTGTTATTAGACATATTGATTTAAGTGTTGGTTCAATTGCAGGATTTGTTGGCGCTGTATTAGCTGTATTAATTGTGACATATAATGTACCATCTGTTTTGGCTATTCCCATGGTGCTGTTAGTTGGTCTGGGTGCTGGATTTATAACAGGTTTCTTGGTAGCTAAAATAGGAATTCCCGCTTTTGTTGCATCATTAGGAGGTATGTTTGCTTACCGTGGACTTATATTTAATTCTTTACAAAGCACAGGAACACTAGGGTTAAATGATCCTATTATTCATGCGATTGGTGGAGGAACTATTCCTGCTATTACGCGTGTTGCGGGGATGCATCTATTAACACTTATTATAGGTGTTGTAGGAATCATATTATTTATTTATTCAACCTATAAGACAAGACAAGAAAAAATGAATTATGATTTTAAGGTATTGCCCTTAGATTTATTTATTGCTAAACTTATTTTCATATCTGCTGCGATACTCAGTATAACTATATTACTCGCCTTATACAAAGGATTCAGTTGGACCCTCGTCATTGTTTTGGTAGTTGTTGCGATTTATCACTTTATGACAAACATGACAGTTTTAGGCCGACATATATATGCGGTTGGGGGAAATCCTGATGCTGCAGAATTAAGTGGAATAAGTGTTAAAAAAATAACTTACTTTGTGTTTAGTTCTATGGGGCTTTTAAGTGGACTTGGTGGAATAATGTATTTAGCTAGATTAAATTCTGCTACCTTTACCGCAGGTGAAGGATTAGAGTTACAAGTTATTGCTGGTGCATTTGTCGGTGGGACAAGTGCAGCTGGTGGAATAGGTAAAGTAACAGGATCTGTTATTGGGGCACTTGTTATGGCTTCATTGATTAATGGTATGCAGATGATGTCACTTGGTTCCAATATCCAAAATATTGTTAGTGGAGTAGTCTTAGTTGCTGCGGTTATCTTCGATGTTAAAACACGAAACATGAAGAAAATCGAAGCTTAAGATAATAAATTTTTTCAATCCTTTTAAAAAATGATGTCCAACGACATCATTTTTTGTTGCTTATTTATAATGATTAATAAGTGAAAAGGTTTTTATTTAAAAATAGTTTCATATTGGAACTACTTTTAAATGATTTATGTTATGGTAAAAACAGAGGTGATATACTTGAAGACGAATGACAGAGTCTTTTCGATTAAAGAACAACTTAAAAATATTTATTATGGCGCAAAAAGTTTCGTATTATTAAAACGATCTAAAAAGTCTAGATTAATGACAAAAAAATTTAAAGAAAGAATTATGCTTGCTATCACAGAAGTGAATGGCTGTGCAATGTGTTCTTATATTCATACCAAGATTTCATTAAGTAGTGGCATGGAGGCAGCTAAAATAAAAGAGATTTTAACAGGAAATGTTAAAAATGTTCCTGAAGAAGAAGCAGTAGGTATCGCATTTGCACAACATTTTGCTTCTAGTAAAGAAGATCCTACCGATGAAACAATAAAACGTTTAGTAGATGAATACGGATATAGAAAAGCAGAATTAGTTGTAGCAGCATGTAATGTGATTACAATGACTAATGGCATGGGAACATCTTTAGATTACTTATGGAATCGGATTAAACTAAAAAAGTATAAAGCATCAAATATTTTGGTTGAGCTATTCAACCCACTATTAACAATGATTCTCTTCCCAATACTCGTTCTTTTAAACTTTATTTTAAGTTTCTTTAAAAAAAGAACAGTATTAAACAAGGAATTCCAACTTTCTAGTTAAGGAATTCCTTGTTTTTCTTTTTGTTTGTAAAAATTTAATGATATAATTAAGTATATTAAAGAGGAGGGTATTATGAATTTCTTAAAAATGTATTTAATCGCATTTGTTATCTTTTTATTAATTGATGCTATTTGGTTAGGGCTTATAGCGCCGAAATTTTATAAAAGTCAAATCGGCCATCTTATGGCAGATAAACCTAATTTTATTGCAGCACTAATCTTTTATTTAATTTTTGTTGTTGGTGTGGTGTATTTTGTTGTTAACCCTGCAATCGAAGCAGAAAGCTTACAAAAAGCAATCATTGGTGGTCTATTATTTGGTTTCATCACATATGCAACCTATGATCTAACGAACCTAGCGACGCTTAAAGATTGGCCTATATTCGTTACTGTGGTAGATTTAGCATGGGGGTCATTCCTTAGTACAACGATGAGTGTATTAACGTATTTTATTTATATGGGACTATTTGGATAAGTAACCATTGAAAGCCACTAAGTTAACGCACTACATTGTATTTAGTATACCATTATCTATCTTGTTAATAACCATTAGTTTGTGGTTTGTTCAACAGGGCCAGTTTTTATCAATTGTTGCACTTATTCTAACAATCATTAACTTTTATTGATTACTAGTATCAAACAATTAATTGAATATGTCTTTAAATCAAGACAGCAGTTTGTAAGGATGAGTGTTAACTTATTACTTTCAACTATTATTTTTACTGTCTTTATATTGTTTTTTCTAACAATTGCAGTTGGATCTATGATTATTTTAGGACCATTACTTTAAAGAGGGATATTCCCTCTTTTTGTATGTTTAAATAATAAATTTAACACAGTAAAGTGATATCGCTTACATTAAACTGGCAGTTGGGGTTTGAGATTTTAATAAACCTATGATAAAATACATTTGTGTTTATAAAAAAGAAATACTTATATCCTAAGAAAGGATGTTATTAATGAAAAAAATATTAACTGGAAATCAGGCGATTGCAAGAGGCGCTTATGAAGCTGGTGTCCATTTTGCTAGTGCTTATCCAGGAACACCTTCTACAGAGATACTGGAAACTATGTCTCAGTATAAAGAAGTCGTTTCTGAATGGGCACCAAATGAGAAGGTTGCTCTTGAAGCAGTTATTGGAGCAAGTATTGCTGGTGGAAGAAGTTTAGCTGCTATGAAACATGTCGGTGTTAATGTTGCTGCTGATCCTTTATTTACCTTTAGTTATACAGGTGTAAATGGTGGGAGTGTTCTTATTTCAGCAGATGAACCAGGTATGCACAGTTCTCAAAATGAACAAGATAATAGAAATTATGCTAAATTTGCGAAAATACCGATGTTAGAACCATCAAACTCTCAAGAATCAAAAGATATGGTTAAAGATGCTTTTGAATTAAGTGAACAATATGACAGTATTGTTATGGTACGTATGACAACAAGAGTATGCCATAGTAAAGGGCTTGTATCTTTTAATGAGCGTAAAGAAATACCTTTTGTAGACTATGAAAAACAATTTGATAAATATGTGTCAGTTCCAAGTATAGGAAGAAAGTTACGATACAAAGTAGAAGAGCGCACTAATAAATTAAAAGAGTATACTGAAAAAACAAAATGGAATTATACAGTTGAATTTGAATCTAATATTGGCGTTATTGCTTCTGGTGTTAGTTTTGAATATGCCCGTGAGGCACTTGGTGAAACAGTAGATTATTTAAAGTTAGGGTTCACCAATCCACTTCCTAAAGATATGATAAATACGTTTTGTCAAAGACATGATAAAGTTTATATCATTGAAGAAAATGATCCATATATTGAAGAATTTGCTCAACTTCACGGAAATGAGGTTATTGGAAAAGACTTATTCCCGTTTACTGGAGAGATGACACCAGATGTTATAAAACGTTGTGTCTTAAGTGAAAATGTTGAGGGTGTTGATGTTAATCATGAATTAGTTGTGGGAAGACCACCGACATTTTGTAGTGGGTGTCCCCATCGTGGATTCTTTTATGAACTGGGTAAAAAACGTAAAGAAATTGTTGTTGGTGGAGATATAGGATGTTATAGCTTAGCTGTAGGTGAGCCATATGGTATGATGGATTGGCTTATTTGTATGGGAGCTGCTTACTCAACAGGTCATGGTGCGCAAACAATCTTTGATTTAAATCCCGATGAAGATCGGCGTTTAGTGAGTGTAATGGGTGATTCAACGTTTTTCCACACAGGAATTAATTCACTATTAAATACCGTATATAATGGTGGAAAAACCATTAATGTTATATTAGATAATCGTATTACAGGAATGACTGGACAACAGGATAATCCTGGAAGTGGGTATAAACTCCAAGGGCAAGAAACTGTTATTGGTGATATTGAAGCAATTGTTAAAGCATTAGGTGTGAAACATGTTAGAAAAGTAGATCCCAATGATTTAAAAGCTACTAAGGAAGTTATTAACTGGGCACTTGAGTTAGATGAGACGAGTGTTATTATCACAAATTGGCCTTGTGTTTTAAAGAAAAACTATAAAGATGAAGATCTAAAGACATATGAAAACATGTGGCAAACAACTGATAAAGTTATTGAGGATAAATGTGTTGGTTGTCGTGCATGTCTAAGAAGTGGGTGTCCAAGTTTAATCTTTGATGCTGAAAAGAAAAAAGTACGTATTGATCCAAACACCTGCGTTGGATGTGATGTGTGTCTTCAGATTTGTCCCTATGATGCAATTGTGAAGGAGGAACAACAATGACAACTAGTATAAAAATTGTTGGTGTTGGTGGACAAGGAACCATTCTTGCAACAACCCTACTTAGTACAGCAATTGTTGAGGCTGGTATGGATGTTAAAATGAGTGAAATCCATGGTATGAGTCAACGTGGAGGGAGTGTCTCTAGTGAAATTCGTTATGGAGAGAAAGTCTTTAGTCCAGTTATTATGAAAGGGAATGCAAACATCTTAATGGCGTTTGAACTAATGGAGGCAGCACGCAATATTGATTATTTAAAAAAAGATGGAGTTTTGATTGTCAATAACCATAAAATTAATTCCATGGTGACACTAAATGGTAAGGTCCCTTACCCAGAAGGAATCATAGAAGATCTAAAAAGTAAAGTTGAAACATATGTGATTGATGCGACTGCCGAGGCTATCAAACTAGGTAATAGCAAAGTCATGAATGTCATTATGTTAGGTGCTTTAGTTAAAGCAATGTCATTAGATGAGTTTGATTTTGAAAAAGTAATTAAAGAAAATGTCAAAGAAAAATATATAGATATTAATATTAAAGCCTTCAATGTAGGGTTAAATTTAATATAATAATTCTCCTGTTATTTTAAAAGAAGATGTCATTTCGACATCTTCTTTTAATTTA
>JAIPGF010000056.1 GCA_021736205.1 Candidatus Izemoplasma sp. | reverse complement strand
GACGATGGTAGTAGTGATTCCAGAATAGCCAGAATATTATTCCCATTCGACTCTGGTACTGCATCTGATGTGGGAATATTAAGTGGTACGAGATATCGTAATGCCGGATGTGACGGAGTAGATTTCGTTACCATGTTCGTTTAAAATAAATAATCAAAAAAGGGAGTGTGTTATGTGTGAATCAATTCATGATAATTGTGGTGGTATAGTAGAATATTCTAAATGTGATGTTTATCCAATATGTCAAAAATGTGGAAGATTTGCTTTTCTTTATGAATGTGATGGAAATTCAGAATCAATAAAAGAATTGAGTAAAAGAGAAAACAATGAAAGATATATTGATTTATCGGTCATTCCGGCTTTAGAAAGAATAGAAATATAAAAGGGAGAAAATATGTCAAAAGAAGTATCAGTAAGAGAAGAAATAAATAACAAAATGTTGAATATCTTTGGTCAGAGTGAATTTCCAGCCGAATTACAATCTGGATTAAATGAAGTATTAGATCTTGTCCAAAATAATAAAACACTACCAGATCTATACGAAAAAGAATTGAAAGAAACGATGGTTTCTTCATCTATCTTTCAAGATCTCGCCGTACAGATGGAGTCTCATTACACCCCGCACAGAAAATTAAGACAAGTAATGCTCCAATTAGACGATAAATTAGGTGCATTGGATTCTGGTAAAAATAGTCATAAAAAAGCAATCGTAAAATGTCAATCGCTTGAAAATGAAGTGAATGAACTACAAGAGATATATGAAATATTAGATAAGGAAGATGCTGAAATCGATTTTGATTTAGCATTAAGACTATCTAATATTACCTACACTACTAAATCAAGTGGTATGGATAATTATGTAACAAATAAGGTCATAAATGATAATGTAATTAATATAGTAAACAATAATCCAATTACAAATCAGAAATATATTAATTCTATTAAAGATAAAGTGAAAATTGCTCTTGGTAATAAAATAGTTGATTATGAAGAGGCCCAGAGAGGAATGAAATCTTCTCAACACATGATTAAAGATGCTGCTATAAAGGCCCATCAATTAAGATTACAAGCAGATAAATATTCAAAGGAAGTGGAAGAATCTGATTTATCTTTTGATGAATCTGAATTTGTTTATTATGTCATGTATTTTACTGCTGAGATAGAAAGACAGTTAAGAACAGGGGATCATCAAATTGATCGTGGAACATATATGGCTGTCTCACAATTACCAGATTTTATCAGAAAGAAAGTACAGAAAAATATTGATTATATTTATGAAAAACTAAAAAATATGTCTCCAAGTGATGATTATTTATTCTTAACTGATAGAGAAGTATTAGAACCATATTATGAAAGAGATGAAAATGGTGTATTATTTGTTGAGGGTCATAGTGTCAATGAATATCTTATGATAGAACCAATACGGGTATTAAGCAAACAAATAGAGGAATAAGTTGTGGATTCAAGAGGACAAGACGATACTATAAGATTCATTCAGAAAATATTTAATTACTATTTGAACAAAAATTCAGATATATTAGATTTAGGATGTGGAGATGGGAAGTATCACCAATATTTCCCATCTCATAATTTTACTGGTATTGACGTACAAAATTATCCTTTCATGATTCAACATAATTTAGAGCAATTTCCATATCCATTGAATAACAAGAAATTTGATTGTGTATTAGCATTAGAATTATTTCAGTTTGTTCATCATCCCGAGATAATCCTTCAATATATACATAAGAATCATCTGAAAGAAGGTGGATTGTTCATTGCAACGGTTCCTAATATAAACCATTTAGATGAAAAATTAAATAATATCAATATTTCTACATATAATCCCAAATTATATGAGGCAACACAAGGAAGATGGAATTCAAATAATATAAGATTTTTTGATTTTGAAAGTTTAATTCAATTATTTGAGTATTGCGGATATGAAGTACCGAATGTAGGTGGTTGTAATTGGTTTAATTCTTTTAGATTTGCTGAGTTATTAAGTGACACAGGCAGAGATGGTTATGATCCATTAAGTTTATGTGAATATTTGAGAAAATCATTTACTGAGTATGCACCTAATTTGCTTGTGTTAGCCAAAAAGCCAGGAAAACAAAAACCTAAACCAGTTAAGAATGATTACTCAAAACTGGAAAAGTTTATTTATTTTGCAGGTTATGAGAGATCTGCCCATTCCCTTATTGCCGAGATAATCAATGCTCATGAAAATTGTTCTATATCACAAGAATTGAGTGTTAGTTTGAAAAAATATAATTCCAGAGAAGAGTTATTTGATAATATTATAAATGATACAATTATTGGAGCAACAGAGAGAAAGGGACACTGGGCCAATTATGACTATTATTTACCTAATCAACATCAAGGGAAGTGTACTGAATTAAAAGTAATAGGAGATAAACAACATCCCAATGTAACTAATCATATGATTTCTGGTAATGCTTCTATAGAGGAATTAGAAAGATTTGTTGATCTACCTGTTTACATAATACATGTAATACGGAATCCAGAGGATAATATAAAGAGTTTATTTAAGATGAAATTCGGTAAACTCACAAATCTTGATGAAGCAACAGACTATTACTGTAACAAGTTTAATTATATAGTGAATATTTTAGGCAAGAAATATCCTATTATTCATATATCTCTTGATAAATTATGTAAAAATCCAAGAGATCAAATAACAAAAATATTTGAATATTTAGGATTACCTGTTAGGAAAGATTATCTTGAAGATTGTTCAGAATTAGTATTTGATAAACCAAAACAATCTGAATATAAAGAAGATTTCAATCAGGAAAGTATAAAAAAGATCAAAGAACTGAAAAAAAAGATATCAAATATAAGTATATAAAAAAGGAGAAAAATTATGTCAAGTGTAACTATTATTGATAATCATAGTGGTTATCATGGAAAATATGTAACTGAATGTGTCAAAGAAAATTGGGATGGACAAATCAACAAAATTGATTTAGGTTCAAATAGAGTAAACATTTCTGAAATTGTTGAATGTCTTAATGAAGCGGCAGATAAAGTTGAGACATGAAATACAATTGCACTAAATATGTCTTTTGGTGGTGGTTTGACAGACGATCCAGATGACACACCGGAAAACGTAAGTAAGGCTATCAGAAGATTGTATAGAAAGGGTGTGAGTTTATTTTTTTCAGCAGGAAATGAGGGATGGGGAATGTTGGTTAGTAAATTAGCTTCACATCCGTTAGTGTTTGCAGTTGGAGCTTTAACTGATGAAGGAGAAATATCAACATATTCAAACAGAAGTCCAAGACTTGTATCTATGTTTGCTGATGGTTATTACAATGAAAGAGATGTAAAAGGGACTTCGTTTTCTTCTCCTCTATTATGCGGAAGTTGTGCATCAGTCATAAATAGATTAGGGGTTAATGATCTGCAACTGAGGACAATTCTAAAGAATGTGTCACCAATTTTTACGGTTTATAGAGATAGTGAACCAGATGGATTTGCTTCATATCAAAAATTAAACGAATCATTTATGAAAATAGTTAGCGGATCTGTTATTTCAGATGAAACTCTCTTATTCGACTGTTATGAAGTATTTGCAGGAAGAACACCTGACAAAAACGGATTTGACTATTGGAATGGAAGAAGAATTAACGGGGAGAACATTGAAGATCTATTAGTTGAAATGGCTAATGGAATGAAATATGCTGGGGATTGGATGAACGATAGATGTACAGTTGTCCCTAAATTACAATCTTTATACCATTTATTTCTAAACAGAGAAGCAGACCTTAGTGGTATTATGCATTATGTTAATTATCTTCAAGGGATTGATAATAATAACGGAACATTTATCTGTTCAGATGAAAATTCAGAAAATTGAAAGCAATTTATTCATTTATTTTGTGGAGCTGCAAGACAAGAAGGACTTCACAGAGAATGGTTGTTAAATTTGATTGAAATATAATGAATGGGGGATATTATATCCCCCATAACATTTACTCATCCTGCATACTTGAAATAAAATATTTCTCTGATTTATTTTCGTTTTCACAATACATTCCACCCATTTCTTGATCTTCAAAATAGGTAAACTTCATTGTAAAACTGTTATCAATAATACTCATTAATTTTACTACGTTAGTATAATCGAAACATAAAACTAGATTATCAGACTCAACTCCTGAATGTAACATAAAATTCATTCTGTTACTATATTTATTTGTTCTATCAGAAGTTTCGATATAAAACTTACCACCATCAACAATAAAGTAAATTTTTCCAAATCTATTACCGATTTTCTTCATTTTTGTCAATATCTTAAAGAAATCATCATCCACCGTTACTTCTGTAAAGAATTCTACATTATCTTCAATATTATTACCATTGAACGTAGAAATAGTGCTTGGATCTTCCATACACAGAGTACACTGATTATTGACTACCATTTCGTTATCACTCAGTTTAAACTCAACTTCCTCATCATCAACAAGATCCAAAAATGGTTTTACTTCTGTATTTGGATTAGTGAAGTACAAACTAACCTCATCTTTAATTCCTGTAAAGATACCGTCATTTGGTAATTCCAAAATAGCAATAGCGTCCTTTGTGTTACCTTGAATCATTGATGATTTTATTCATTCATTATCAACATTTAATTGAACTGAATCAATAAGATAATTCAATGTTGATTTTCTCAGTACTTCTTTAAATTTTTCTATATTTACTAACATATTTTCTCCTTTTTATATAATTGATTCTCTTGCTTCTCTTTCACTTATATTATATTTTTCCATCAACCCTTTTACTACTTCTTTTTGTTCACTGCCCATATCCTCCTTTTTAGTCCATTTTATGAATCTGCTACCTCTTGGTATTTTATGCCAATAATAATGGTATATTGCCTCGTCAGATAACAGAAACAGATATTTGTTTGCTCTATTTACTATATTGATCAGATCCTTCTCTTGAGCCAATCATAGAGAGAGAATATAAGAATTTGCTTCTTTTTTATCGTAATCTATATTTTTCTTATAGAAGATTGAATTCAAGTAATCGAATAGTTTACCTTTTTTCTTTGCCATTTTTTATGTTATCTCCTCACTAAATGTATGAAGTATAATAGTATAATCTCTGTCTCTAAAATGTTTGCTCTCATATACCCAATATTTGTTGTTTTTCTCAAATTCAAAACATATACAGTATAATATTGTATTGTCCACGAGAGGCCCTCCTATTTCATCATCATGTAAAATATCTTTATATACAGATAAAACATTGCGTACATTAACAGGAGTATTGACTCTATGAGAAAAGTGTTTCTCTGTAAACCTTATTATCCTCTTTTCTTCTGTATTATGTATAAATATCTTTTCCATGTTATATAACCTCTCTCTTCATTAAGTTAAAATAATATGCCATGAAATTTACCTCACTTATAGAAACAGATGCATTTCTATACATATACTCACCTGTTTCTATGATAAACTCCCCTGGTTTCTTTACGTTATCAGGGTCTTCAATTACTTCTCTATACAAGAATCCATAAAGATCAGAATAATCAATATAATTTGATTTCAGTATTTTTCTTACTCCTTCTATATCATTTTCCTTCATAGAGATAAAAATTTTCTTAAATATATCTTCTGTAGTGCTGAATGATATTTCATTCAGTTTACCATCAACCACGTTAGATTGTAAAGTTCCTATTATCTTTCTGATATCAGGGTATAGTTTCTTTATCATTTCTATAATAAATTTTTTATTCTCTACACTAACACCTTCATTTTTTAGAATATATAAGCATCTGTTGTATATTTCCTTAGCAGGTGGATCATTTAAATCCAAATGATATCCACACTTTGATT